>NZ_JAUBOS010000036.1:0-58111 GCF_036700365.1 Microcoleus sp. w2-18bC1 | reverse complement strand
TTTTTGGATAGGCAAGCGTGTAACAACTCTGCTGCCTATCTTTTTTTACCACAAGTTGGCTCAATCCTTACTAGCTATGGGTTTCAGGTGGGTTGTCACCCCCCCAGAAATGCACAACAGTTTATTGAACAATTTCGCTGCGAGATACCTTACTCTTTCTAGCAGGATTTGGCGTTAATTCCGGCGGCGAAACTTGAACACTTCCCCACTCATTCAAAAAGCTTTTCAGCAAAACCTCTTGCTGAGTGCGAAATGTCTCGACATTTGCCCCTCCATTCATAATCACAAACCACACAGTTTCTTGTTTTTGAGTTGGCAAAGCTCCGCCCAAAGCGCTAACATTATCCAACGTGCCCGATTTGACCACTGCTAATTGGGGAAGCGCGCGTTCTGCCAGTATTCCTTGATCTTTCCCAACTACAGTTAAGACATCAGCAACTGTCATGCTGTAAGGTTCAAGATAGCGTTCTAAAGCTATAAACAACGCACAAGCAGCCCGGGGAGAAATGAGATTTTCTTCGCTCAATCCCGAACCGTTGACGAGTTGAATTTCTGCGGGGGGAACTCCGGTTACTGCTGCTGCTTTTTGCGCGACTGTTTTGGCGCCGCCGACAGTATCAGCTAGCATATCTGCCATGAGATTGTTGCTGTACTGATTCATTTTTTTGATCAGTTCGGCGAGGGGCAAAGAATAATGTTTGACTAAAGGCTGCACGTCATTAGGAGGTGCTGCCAAAACTTTTACAGTACCCTCAATTGATATTTGGGGTTTTGGCGTATTGGGAGGCAGTGTTTGATACTGGGCGGCGGCTTCGCTGGGCCAGATTTGACTGTTCAATCCTTGTTTGAGCAATTCTCCCGATTTGAGGGGATCAAGTTCAAAGTTCATGTAAAACTTATCGACAATTATCAAATTACCACTGACTCGCTTGATGCCTTTTTGATTTAAGGCGTTACCAAGGGCGATCGCCTCTTCCCAGACAAACAAGGGATCGGCGTTTCCCTGTACAATTAAATCGCCTTTTAATACGCCGTTTTCAATTTTTCCAGTTGTACCAATTAAGGTGATAAATTCATGTTCCGGCCCGAATTCTTGCAGTGCTACCAGAGATGTGGCTACTTTGGTAATAGAAGCAGCCGACAGAGGAACGGTACCTTGATGATTGGCTAGCAAAGTGTTGCCAGATTGCATCCAGACTCCTTGGTTTTCTTTGGCAAAACCTTGGGCAGCCAACCCGTTGAGATATTGCTGGATTTTGGTATTTGTGGCTGTTTCGGGATTGCTAACAGAGACTATTAAGGGCTGAGGCTGATTTGGTTTAACTGGGGGCGGGGAAGATTCAGCTACAGGAGAGGGAGATGCAAGTTGAGGTGATTCAGTAGCGGCGCATCCGGCAATAATTGTGAGAAGGGCGATCGAACTCGCAGCAGTCAAGTAGCGGTTTTTCAGCATTACTTTAATTTTGTTCATCAAATGTACGATCGTCTGTTCGGCACGCCCGATGGAAAGTTTAGCATTCTTCTCGCGCGTGGGGCGAGCCTCCGGATCTGCGTTACCAAACTCCCGAACCGCTAAAATTGCCTATCTTCTTCCTTCTCTAATCTTGCTTCGCGCACTTCGCGTCTTCGCGGTTCGTTAAATATATCTCCTTGAAATGCTTCGGAAACCCATCTTCAGCGCCTGGGGCCTTCACCCCAGGCCGATCGCTCTCACAAATTTTCGATAAACTGGTTTATCCAGCCATACTCCCTATACTCAGCGGCACCATTTCGCCGTGCATTGTCAGGCCTAATAACATCGGCCCGCCCGGTCGAATCAACTCTCCTGTAAGCGCGCAGCGTTCCTCCTGCTGTGCTGTGGCATTAATGCTGGCTCGAATATCCGATCGAGAAAACATCTGCCGATACTCTCCAGACTTCTGCTGCACGTAATTCCAGAGCAAATCTCGAATCAAAGCTTGATAGCCTTGATTGCCCGCGAGTTCTTTAAGTCTCTCCTTGAGCTCTCTTTCGAGTCGAATGCTGGTGACTTCCATTTCGGTGGTTGAGGTTCTAGGTAGGGTATGCATAATTTTTTCTCCGTGACGGGTGGACATATGTGTAATATCAGTGTAGTATGTTTACAGCTAGATTGAAAGCCTCTTAACCACCTTCTGCCTACAGTGAAATTTCTCCCCACCTACTCCACCTATCAACTGAAGTGCGATCGCCCCACGGGTCGCTCCGAGTCGTTACGGCAGGTCTTTAGCACGGGTTTTGCGACTGTCGCAGCGACCTCGTGGGCGGGCTTGGCCCTAAATAAACACGGTTATAGTGGATTAGGAGAAATTGCAGAAATTAAAGACAACGAGGTAGATCAGCACGGTCGGCAAGTGGCACAGCCATATCGAGAGACGCGAAGCGGGAGGTACAGCTAAACTACTGTACCAAGACAGGATGAAAATTTGCATGAAAGCAGTTTTTCTGGCCCCCGCTTCTAAGTAAGAGAAGCGGGGGCATTTGATTGGGTATTTGATAAATTCGATCGGCTTGGGGAACTGGCAAAAAATCAGATGTAGCCAATGCTGACGAAGTAACCAAAATTCACAATCGACAATCTAAAATTCAAAATCTAAAATCTAAAATTCAAAATTGACGAGGAGGAGCAAGCCGTGACCGTAGTAACTGATGTATTGAGGCAATCTGTGGTGGTATTTTCTCAGAATTACCTACCGATGAGCCGTGTCAACATCAAACGGGCGATCGTACTGTTGGTAACAGGCAAGGCTGAACCTCTGGATTTTAGCATTGGCAACGGCTGGCTGGTACGATCGCCCAGCACCAGCATCCACGTACCTGAACAAATCCGCTTGACTTTTGGTAACAGGGAACGCCTGTGGAAAGTACCCCCGGTCAATCGCCGGGAAGTTCTGCGCCGCGATGCTCATTCTTGCCAATACTGCGGCAGCAATCGGCATTTGACGCTGGATCACGTGATGCCTCGATCGAAGGGCGGCCCGCATACTTGGGACAATGTGGTGACTGCTTGCGAACGGTGCAATTCTCGTAAGGGCGATCGAACTCCCATAGAAGCTGGAATGTCTCTGCGAACTAAGCCGAAGGCTCCTATACACCCCACTGTTGCTTTTGCAGAACTGTTTTGGCACGAATATCAAATTGGGGAATAGGGCATGGGGCATGGGGCATGGGGCATGGGGGATTGGTAATTGGTAATAGCTAATAGTTAATAGCTAATTCAGTCCTGTAATTGAAACGGATTTTAGGTCGCAATAGCAAACTTTTCATTCCTTCCTATCCAATGCCCAATGCCCAATTCCCAATGCCCAATTCCCAATTCCCAATTCCCAATTCCCAATTCCCAATTCCCAATTCCCAATTCCCAGTTCCCAATTCCCGATTCCCGATTTTCAATTTTTAACTTTCTATTCCAAATTTAGGGCTGTCAATATGCTGAAGTTGACTTACACTGAAACGGGCTTTAACCTCGAGCGTTTGGCTCAATCTCCCGAACAGTTAGTGGCGCTGCGAGTTGTGCTGGCTATGCGAGTTGGTCAAAGCATCAGCGTCGAACCGAGCACTGCGGCATTTTTGCTGCCCGCGAATTTGCCGGCGCTGTCTCTGTTGGAATCTGAGGCCCGCCGAAACGACAACGATGCGATCGAGCTTTGTGTTGCTGATGCTGACTTTGTAGAAGTGACACTGCGCGGTACGTGGATTTCTGAGGCGTCTGAGGGGGCTGACGGCGTGTTTGCGACTGTGTTGGGCGATCGGGCGGAGCTCTTGCTGCTCAAACTCTGGCTGGAAACTCAGGCTGCTGCGGAGGTTGTCGGGGAAGTCGGCGATTAATATCGGATGTTGAATAAGGAAGAGGAAAGAGGGAAGATTTCTCTCTTTCCCCCCCTCTCTCCTTATGGCGTATAAATTATGTTGAAGTAAATGCCGTTATCTTGCAGATTGTCGCCTTTATCGCTAATTCTCACCAAAGGAAAAGCATAATCAACGCGCAGGTTCACCCGCTGTATCGGTTCCCAGATGACCCCCAAACCTACACCTGCTAAAAATGTCTGATTGGTTAATGTATTAGGATTGTTCGCAACATTCCACACCGTACCCGCATCCAAAAAGGGAGCCAATTGAAGTTTGGGATTTCCCGAAGCATCGCGCTGCAAAGTAATCCGATCTTCGATAGAAACTCGAAAGCCGTTATCGCCAGAACGGACATTTTGGCGGTAGCCGCGCAAAGATTGTCCGCCGCCAATTACAAATTGCTGGGAAGGTAACAAACTATTAGCTGACAACTGTAAGTCTGCCTGCAAAATTAATAAATGTTTGTCATTCAATCGCTGTACTCGCTGCACTTGACCCAGCCAACTCAAAAATTGTCCGTCGGGATCGGAACCTTCGTTTTGAGTAGCATCAAACAAGCTAGTGCCGATCGTAAATTGCGATCGCAATGCCCAAGCACCCTGCGGGTCGCGCCGAATGTAGTCCTGTCCCAGCTTAATTGCACTCGTAGTGGTGACACCATTGGAGTCCGGGCCGATGCCAAAAGGAGTCGGTTCGCCACCGACAAAAGTTCTGCCTGTCTGATAAGTAAAACCGGCAGATAAGGCAAATTCTTCGATCGGTGTTCTCCGCAGTGGCTGGCGGTAACTAACTTCAAATAAATGCGATTTTCCCGAAATATCAAAACTGTCAAAAGGTTCTTGTACAATACTGTTGCGGTTCGGTGCCGCCCTCAATTGCAAAGTGCCGTTCATCGCATTTAGCGGCACGCGATAGCTGAAATCAAACACGTCTGAATCGCCGATCGATCGATAATAAGCGGCCGCCAGTTCGTCGCCATTTCCTGTTATATTGCGGTGCCGCAAACTAACTCCCAATCTTTCGGAACCGACACTGGGAGGCGAGTAATTGTCAATGCTGAAAGTAGGTTGAAATGGATTAGCTTCCGAGATTCGGACGATCAGAATGCTCTCTCCTTCATTATCCCCAGCCCGCAGACTGGCTTCTACATTGTCAAATAAAGGATCGACTCGCAGCAGCCGGAGTTGGTCTTCTAATGAAGCTGTACTTAAAGGCATTCCCGCACCGAGTCGAATCCGGCTGCGGATGTAACTAGGATGCAATCTTTTAGTTCCTTCTACCTCAATTCGGGCTAGCTTGCCTTCAATAACTTGAATTTGGACTACTCCTGCGGTGATAGTTTGGGGCGGCAAGACTGCTCTCGAAGTGATGTAGCCACGATTGAGGTAAATTTCGGTAATTTTGTCGGCGATTTGTTTGAGCTGTTCTAGGGTGGTAGAACGGCCTTCTAACGGGTTGACTAAGGCATTAATTTCGTCTTGGCTTAAAATTGTGCTGCCAACTACTTGAATTTTCTTCACCTCAATTGGTGTATTCGGCAGGGTTGGGGGAACTGGCGACGGGGACGGCGGCGCTACTGTGGGTGGTACTTGGGGAGGTTCTGGGGAAGGCTGCGGGGCTGGTTGCAGAAATCGATCGCGATTTGGATCGGGCTCCGTCGGCGGCGGTGGCAGGTTTGGAGGCAGCGAGGGTTGGTTCTGGGCTAAAACATGATTGCAATCTAGCTGGTTCTGACATTGGGGATCGTTGCCAACGAGATTTGTTTGTTCGGGCAAGATGCCCGCACCACAAGCAGTTTCATCGATTGTGGAACAGGCTTCTTGGCTGTTCTCGGCGGGGTTCGATGGTGTTTCTGGTTCAGGGTTGGTCTCGATCGAATCGGGAAGCTGATTTAAGTTTGTTGCTGTTTCATCCTGCTTGATTTCCAGTTTTTGCAGTGCTAATACTTGATTGCCCGTATCTGCTGAGTTGTCAGCGACGACAGGCAACAGAGAAATATCGTTTGTTTGGGATATAGCTTTATTGGCATAAAAGCAAGCCATCGGCAGTGCAGTTAGAAGTGAAATCCCCAACCGAAATAGTGCAATATTTGCATTCGGGCGCATAATTAATAATTTCTCTAAAATAAGTTTCTCGGCTGCTTCACTATGCCAGTTTATCATTTAGTATTAGGCGAAATTTGACCATCAAAATTTCCACCGTCCGCCTTTCAAGATGCCAGAAGTCCGAACTTCTGATCAGTACACAAATTTTAATTTATTTAGGGCGATCGACCAAACAACCCGCAACAACCAAAAATCATCTGGGGCGCTGCCAAATACCGCGATCGAAACCGAGCTTTTCGTACTTGCTGCACCCCTCATACCATTTTAGATTTTAGATTTTAGATTTTAGATTTTAGAATTGGCAATGACTTATGGCTATCAGGGTTTGGGACAAGGGCCTACCGTTACATTCTTTGCGTGAAACTGGTATTGAATTATTTTCTTGTGATCGGTGTTATTTCACTGGCGACTAAGGGTTCTTGGGCTATTTTGCCGAGTTCGACTGAGTTCAAAACTGCTGACCACTTGATCGCTAAACTGGAATCGCTGGGAGACTGGAGACGCAATTTAGCTAGAGTTGCCAGGTACTCGTACCAGAGATTTTGTTGGGCGAAGATGCTGAGTTTGGTGAGATCGGGCGATCGATCCAACTCTGTTTTCACGCTTGGAGCGACAGCAGTGCGGTTGATCCACCCGGAAACGAGAACATCATCTTGTGTATTTTTGGGGTTGCATTTGATAGTAAAGTACCATTGATAGTTTTTGCCAACTTCCAGGGCTGGCGAGTTGTCGTCGGAGCCGAGGCTGACGCTAACGACACCTGCACGGCTAGTTACCATGCGAAAACTTTTTTTGTATAGTGTTTTGTCCCTTTGGTCTGCTAACTCAAACTGAACTGTTTTGTCGAGGGCTACGGGGAGGTAGTAGAAAAATGTTGGCTTTGCTGATATGGTTTGCCCCATAGTTGATTGGGGAATCAAGGCAGTTAAGGCAGTTGTGGCCGTGGGGCATTCTAAGCCGCGGGTTCCTCCCCCTTCCCGCCTTCCGGGTACTCCGTCCTCCGGCGGTTGAAAGCTATTCCACGCCGCTCCCAATTGCTGGCTGTTCGGTCTGCTTCCGCTGGGTTCAGGGAGTTGAACTGTTTGCCAGTTGAGGGGTAGCTGCGGTCTGGATGAGTGCTGGACAAGGTTTGCGGGGCTGTTGAGAGCCTCTGCTGGTATTAAAAAACTACCGGCGGCAACTGCCTCTAAAGACAGAATTAATGAAAGAGCACCGATATTTAGAGCAGACTTCAAAGCCATGACGAACCTGCCTTTTGGTGAACCTAGGAACTTTATCGCACGGTTTTATTCTATCCAAGGTTTTGACGGATATCGTAATCTGTTGTACTTAATTTATATCTTCAGGCAGATACGATTATTTGGGTCGATCTGCTCAACATAGAATTCTCTGTCGCGTTTGTCAGTGGTAGCTTAGTAGTTATACTTACTTCCATTCACTGCTGCAGGTTGGGTTGAGCTTGTTAAACCCAACTTTGACAAAGACTAATATTCGGGGTCTTTTAACTCTAGCAAGAGGCTACAACGCCTCTTTTCGTAAAAACACCTGGTTGATGCGTCAGTCCTGGATATCAGGAAACTCGGCAATTGTGCTGGTGAACCTCAAGCGATCGGCTACAAGTTACAAATCAGTTTTTGTGTACAATACCGGCAAGAAATTTAGCATGAATCTCGATTCACCTGTTCTCTCGGACAAACAGCCTTCGGGGCTGCGGATGGTAAGACCCATCGGAGTCTTGGCACTGCACGGCATTGCTTTTTTAGGAAATAGGTTGTTCGCTGTCGATCGCGCCGAAGGGCTGCTATTGGAGATCGATCGAGAAAGTGACAACACTACTGTTTTGAATCCATTTCAAACGGCTAAGTTTACCGGCGCAACGGGGCTGGCTATTTCGGAAGATACTCTCTGGTTTGCGCGGGATGAGGATATTTGTTGCTGTCGGGGCGCAATTCGGGACGGGGCGATCGCTGAACTCAAACCGGAACATTTTGTTTCACTTTCTTATCCTGCTGACGGGATTGCTGTTTGGAAATCTACGCTTTATGTGACTTGCCAGAGATTAAACTCGATTCTGGTTTTTGACCTGAAAACTGGTCGGGAAATTACTCGGTTTTATGCTCCCGGTATTGGGGTAGAAAATATCACAGTCCGGGATGAGGAAATTTGGGTTTGCGACAAAACTGAGCAAACTGTTTACTGTTTGGAACGGGGAACTGGGGAGATTAAATTTAGCGTTTTGACTCCCTTTGAGTCGCCTTCTGGTTTGGCTTTTCACAAGGATTCCGAAACGGGGGATGAGGTTCTGTACGTGGCTTATGCCGGGGATGAACTTTACATCCGGGATGACCCGAATTCGGAAGATCCTTTTCAGTTGACCAAGCGCGATCGCACTTTTATTCAGCCCTTGTCTTTTCACTACAATGAAGCTGACCGCTACGCTTTGTCAAACGGTTTTTTGATGGAAATGTCTTATGTGGAGGAACTGTCTCCTCTCGATGAGGTAGAAATCGAAAATTTGGAATGGCGGATTGCTTTGCCTTCGGAAACTCACCGGCAAAAGGTCAGGAAAATTACGCCGATTGGAATGCCTTTTACTGAGGAAATTCAGGAAGGAGAACGGGTGGCGGTGTTTAAGTTCGATCGGCTGCACCCTGGGGAACGCCGAATTTTTGGCTGGAAGGCATTGTTAGAAGTTCGATCGATTAAGTATCAGTTGTCACCTAGGGATGTGGAAAAGATTCCTAAGCTGTCACCGGAGTTTGCAGCTAAGTATTTGGTGGATAATGACAATTTGGCGATGGATACGGAAATTGTGCGATCGGCTGCTGTGGCTGCCATTGGCTCAGAAACTAATATTCTGAGGCAGTTACTGAGCATTCGCAATTTTGTTTACGACCAACTTTCTTACGGGATTAGGCCTCACATTGACACTCCAGATATTGTATTACGCCGGGGCATCGGTTCTTGTGGCGAGTACGTGGGCTTGTTGTTGGCTTTGGCTAGGTTAAACGGGATTGCTTGCCGCACGATCGGGCGCTACAAGTGCCCCGCTTTTGCTGACAGAAAAGGTGTGTCGCTGGAGCCGGATTTCAATCACGTTTGGCTGGAGTTTTACATTCCGGGTTTTGGCTGGGTGCCGATGGAATCTAATCCTGATGATATTCAAGACAGAGGCCCTTATCCTTTGCGATTTTTTATGGGTTTGGCTTGGTATCACGTAGAAATTGGCAAGGGAATTCGGTTTCAAAGTCTCACGAGCGGCGGTCTCCCTTTGAACAAGGAGGATGTTTCCGTGGGGAGTCTGGCAATTAATCATGTGAGGTTTACAATTTTGGAAGATTTGCCAGCAGTTTGAATCGAGTGTTAACAATTAACAGTTAGCCGTCTATATTCAACTGTTAATTGTTAACATTTTTCATCTAAAATCAAAAGTAGAAAATGTAAAATCAGAGGAAGAGGGGTTGTGGAATTTTCGATTGCTAATATTCTCGTTTTAGTTGCCTTTGTACTGCTGCTAACTGTGACTGGCGGTGTCGCTTATTTGACTTCTGTTGAGTGGCGCGATCGCAGGCGGTTAGATAAGGCGAAACGGAAAAAAAAGTAGCTTTTTGCTGTTGACAAAGTGCATTTTTTATGATAATAAACAAGGCGACCGGGTTGGCTCGCCTTGTTTTGTGATTTGAGGTACTTTCACCGCAGATGATATCAAGTTTGGTAACATAAACGTTGCAGGTTCGTAGTGAGGACTTGAGTTTTCATACAAAACTATGATTCATATCGTTTCCGCTTGGATCGGAAGGATTTAACCACAGAGAACGCAGAGAACACAGAGGGAGACAAGAGAGATGAATAATTCCGATGAAGCGTGGATTTGAGATCGCGGGCGGGACGCCCGCGCCACAATAACAACACTAAAATAAACACAGATGAAAAAGGGAATTTTGGAGTTGATATCTTAAGTCCACTGTCTGAAAAATGTATTTTCTTGCCAAGTGGCGGCGGTGCGTTTTTCAAGTGCTGCCATTTCTGTTGTGTTCAGGGGTTGGAATGCTTGGGCGACTTTTAAGTTTTCTTCTAATTGCTTTACTGAGTCGGCGGCGATGATGCAGCAGTGCACGCCGGGAAGTGAAAGCGTGTAGCCCATTGCTTGGTGCATTCCATCTAAAACACCGTTTTGAAATAATTTGCCGTAAGCGGGTATTTTCATGGCTATGACGCCGATGTTTTTGGCTTTGGCTACTGGTAAAGCGCTGGTAACAAAGGAGCGCGGATGATGTTTTTCGGCGGCGTTGAGGGAGATTAATGTTGTGTCGAAAGGATAGCGCTCCAGGGCTGCCACAATGATAGCAGGTTCGTGGTGTCCGGTGATGCCGGAAAAACGAATAATTTTTTGCTGTTTGGCTTCTTCTATCGCCTTTATTGCTCCTTTGGCACTGAAAATTTGGTCTAATTCGGCTTGGAATGAGACGTGGTGGAGTTGCCACAAGTCTAGTCGATCGGTTTGCAATCTTTTGAGCGATTGTTCTAAGTGTCTCCACGCGCCATCTCTGTCTCTGGCGGAGGTTTTTGTGGCTAGGAATATGCGCGATCGATATTTGGGCAAAACTTTGCCTAAGTTTTCTTCGCTGGGCCCGTACTCGGCCGCCGTGTCAAAATAGCGAATGCCTAGTTCGATCGCGCGTTCAATTTGTACCGCCGCTTCTGCTTCTCTTCCCGGCTGCGACAGCGGTGTTTGTCCGCCTCCCCCCAAACCGAAAATCGGCACTTTCACGCCGGTGTTGCCTAACAGTCGTTCTGGCATTTTTACTGTGGCGGCCGCCTGGTTATTGGGTGCGGCTGCGATTTCCCGATCCTGCTGTTCGATCGCCTTAGCACCTGCAATGCCACTGGCAACAACTATACTGCTCAATATAAAATTGCGGCGAGTCTTTTTGCGGGTCATTGTTTCCGTCTCCTCAGAATATGTAAGTATAAATTAACTGGCTTTATGTTGGCACAATAAATATATTTTTACTGCAAATCTGATTATTTTCCCCCTCTCCGAGGGAGGACACGGCCGGGGGAAATTTATCAAGATGCCGATCGATTATTGGTCAATTATCCATGCGCGAATCAGTTCGTTTATCTGTTCTGGTACTTCGTCGTGGGGACAGTGACCGGCTTTGATAAAGTGTTCTGTCAACTCTGGATAGTGTTTGCGAAATTTGGCGCTTCTTTCTGCGGAATTCATCCACGGATCGCCTTCTCCCCACAGCATTAGCAACCGACAGTTTAATTGACTTAGCAATACGTCGATTTTTTCGCCTTGGGGTGTTCGGAATACGGAGGCGAATACTTTGGGGGCACCGGGATCGCAGGAGGGAAGGTAAATCTCTTCTACTAATTGGTCTGTGACGGCGCTTTGGTCGAGATAAACTTTTTCTAGGGTTTTCCGAATTGTCGATCGCTGGCGCACGTACTGGAACAGCAGAAAACTTGCCCAATCTTGCTGAAATAAGGTTTTAGCTACTGCAGATATGGCTTTTTGCAAGGGCGGGGCTTCGGGTGCGGGCTGCGGTTCGCTGAAGGGGCCGGCGCTGTTGATTAATATGAGTCCGGCTGCTGATTCGGGGCGCTGGGCAGCTACACACAAGGCGGCGTAGCCTCCGAGGGAGTTGCCAGCTAGTACGGCGGGCCGGCCGATGATGTTGGTGATAAAGTCGTGGAGTTGGTCGCGCCAGAGGTCGCCGCTGTACTGTAATTCGGGTTTTGCCGATCGCCCAAATCCCAAAAGGTCGATCGCCCAGACTTCAAAATCTTTGCTCAGGCCGCTGATATTTTTGCGCCAGTGGTCTGTGGATGCTCCAAAACCGTGAATTAACAGCAGGGGAGGGCGTTCTGGATACCGATCGCTGGATCGAACGTAGTACACTGAATGCCCCCGCCACTGCCAGTAAGTGCCGGCTATGGGGGCTGCGGTGATGGCTGGGGTTGTTTGCATAATGTAAAGAAATAATTATTTACTTTAACTATTGTATCGCGATATTCAGATTTATATAGTTTGACCAACGCCTCGGAGTTCCGCCAGCAAAGGATTGGTCAATTTGGGCGAGTACGGGAGATCGCGATCTCCCGTACTCAGGATTAATAAGTTTTGTAACAATTATTGATTTTAGGAGGGGCGCAGCAATGGGAGATATTTTGCCCGGTCGCATTTGGGATAATAAATCGGGTTTTGGCTGCAACATACCTAGGTATGATGATTTGGCTGTTTGGCGGTCTGAGGAAGTTCTGGGCGATGGCGCTTGCCTAGGGGTGCGACGGTCGAACCTGATTGGGGAGGGTCAAGGGATCGACTTTTTTATAGTTATTTGCGAGCTTTTCCAGGTGGGGATCGTTTGTTCAAGATGTGTTGACGGCTTCGGGGGGCAGCTAGCCGTTTGGTTGCTAGTTGGCCAAAGCCGAGATCAAAAATTTCGCTGCTGGGAGAACCTATAAGTAAAATTACTGATGGTTCTCTGCAGAAGTTTCTCAGAATCGCTGAATATTTTGTGACGTGGTTTGCTGTTCTTAATTGCTTGGATACTCTAAGATAGAAGTAGAGCTGCGCCGCTCAATTAATTAGCATTTTGAATACTAGGGAGCCAACTATGCAGGGTGTGAACTTTATCCACCTGAAAGTTAGGGAGTTTTCTGAGTGATTGCTATTTCACCTCGTCCCGTCGGACGCAATTGGATTACGATTAGCTTCGCTTCTACCCTATACCTTTGTCCTATTTTGGATCTGCTCCTAGCAGAGCTTCCGGATCACTGGCAAGCGGAATTGCGGTTGGGGCTTCAAGAAGCTTTGGTAAATGCTGCTAAGCATGGAAACAAGTTAGACCCCGGTAAAACTGTTGGAGTCCGTTTTTCGATCGTCCAAAACCAATATTGGTGGGTGATATCGGATGAAGGTTCTGGCTTTAAGGCCCCTTGCAGTTGTAACCTTTATACCGATGATTGCGACAGTCTCCTAGCAGAGGACGTTGCAGATAACTCTGGACTACCCCATGTGGAACAGGAATGCGGTAGGGGGTTGTTTATTCTTTACCAAATATTCGATCGGGTAGAGTGGAATTCTCAAGGTACAGAGTTACGGCTGTGCAAAGAACTTCCCAGTCGCTATCGGCTGCCTCGCTTGCGCTAGAACTGCTATGAAAGCAGCAGTTTTTACCTCAGCTAGACCTAGAAATTTTTTCGTTCCCGGACTGAAGTTTGCAGTGAGAATTTGAACTCTCTGGCTATTGATAGCTGATCATAATGCAAAATGTTAGTTTTGAGTTAAAAAAGTATAAATCTTTTGAACTCACAATCGCGCTGCTCGATCGAGGGGCGCGATTGTCTAAGTTTTGAGCGACTAATCAAGTCAAAACTCCAGAATCAAAACCGCAAAGCGTTAGGAACAACGAAGCAATCTAATCATTTGCCGTGGGTGGGACAGGGAGGAGCAGATATCGATCGATCCAGCCATCCTGCTGCTTGTTGTAAGCGCGGGAGAGCTTCTTCAGGCTGTTTTTTGAGCAAAAACACCAAAGCGGCCGCAGCTTGCTCACAGGCCCGCGCAGAACGGTTTGCTTTGAGGCGGTGCCAATCTTTTTCGTGGATGGCGAGGCGCGCGGCTAGAGCTTGGGCTAGTTCTACCGTGCTCAGCTCGTTGAGGTTCACAGTTTGGGCTGTTTGTGTATTTTCAAGCATAGGTGGTAAGGAAGAAGGAAGAAGGAAGAAGGAAAATGCGAGAAAATCAAGGGTTTCAGCAATTAAAAACGTTTTAAATGCCGATAAAGTTGCTATACTTATGTCTATTTGGCTAGAGTTCGTTAATTTAGAAAATATACTGCATATAATAACAATTTAATTGGAAATCGGTTTTTTTTATTATTGTCAGGTTTGCAGATCGAAATGCCTCAACAGCCGTCAGAGTTAAATCCGGAAGAGCAAGAAAGCGAGTTTGTTCAAGCGATCGCAGCAGTGGAGCGATCGCTCGCGGCAGTCAAAGAACGGTACACTCAAATTCAGGTCGATCGACAGCGCCAAGTCGAACTCGGCCATCGCCGCGAAGAAATCCGCCAGTCCAAACGCCAAAATCCATTGCCGCAACTCAAAAAAGAATTGCGGGAAATTGAGCAAGAATTGGAAACAATCGAGTTGAATTTAGAAAGCAGCCTGTTTTCTTGGGGAAGCATAAAACAACCTTTTTGGCAAGCAGTTCGCTTTGGGGGACTCGGTATTTTGATGGGTTGGATTTTGAAATCCTATGCAGGTTGAACTATGTTGAGATTTATGATTTTTTTATTTACCGCAGAGGGCGCAGAGGGCGCAGAGTCAGAGAAAAGAGAGAAATATGGTGCAAAATATTAAATAAACAGGAGTGAATATGACAAATCAACGAATAGCAGCAATTTTGCGCGCAGGTGAACCCGACGAAACTGTAACTGTTCAAGGTTGGGTTCGCACTAAGCGCGAATTGAAAGAATTTGCCTTTGTCGAAGTCAACGATGGTTCGGCGATGGCTAACTTGCAAGTAGTCATAAATTCCGATTTGCCAGACTTTGAAAATGTACTCAAACAACTGAATACAGGTGCATCTTTAGAAGTGTCGGGAGTGCTGGTAGCATCTCCGGCAAAAGGACAGCGAATTGAGTTGAAAGCCTCACAAGTACAAGTTTACGGTGATGCAGACCCGCAAACTTATCCGTTGCAAAAAAAGCGCCATTCCTTTGAATTTTTGCGGACAATCGCGCATTTGCGGCCGCGCACAAACACCCACGGTGCTGTCTTTCGAGTCCGAAATGCTTGTTCGGCGGCGGTACACCAATTTTTTCAAGAACGTGGTTTTTTGTGGGTTCACACTCCAATTATTGCTGCTAGCGACTGCGAAGGTGCGGGGGAAATGTTCGCCGTTACCAACTTTGATTTAAAGAATGTGCCGCGCACTGATTCGCAAGAGGTTGATTATGCTAAAGACTTTTTTGGAAAGCGCGCCTATTTAACAGTTAGCGGCCAGTTGGAAGCGGAAGTTATGGCGATGGCTTTCGGCAACGTTTACACTTTTGGCCCGACTTTCCGAGCGGAAAATTCTAATACTTCGCGACATTTGGCTGAGTTTTGGATGATTGAACCGGAGATGGCTTTCTGCGATTTGCAGGGAGATATGGATTTGGCTGAGGCGTTTTTAAAGTACATTTTTAAATACGTTTTGGAGCGTTGCCCGGAAGATATGGAGTTTTTCAATGAGCGCATTGACAAAACGGTTTTGGCTACTGCTGAAAATATCATTAATAATCAGTTCGAGCGGATTACTTATACGGAGGCGATCGCACTTTTGGAAAAAGCCGACAAAAAATTTGATTTTCCGGTCAGTTGGGGTTTAGATTTGCAGTCAGAACACGAGCGTTATTTGGCTGAGGACTTGTTTAAAAAGCCGACGATTGTCAGCGATTATCCCGTCGGGATTAAAGCATTTTATATGCGTTTAAATGATGACGAAAAAACCGTGCGAGCAATGGATGTTTTGGCTCCTAATATTGGGGAAATTATCGGCGGTTCGCAGCGGGAAGAAAGGCTGGATGTGTTGCAGCGGCGCATGGAAGCCCAGGGTATGAATAAGGAGGAATTGTGGTGGTATTTGGATTTGCGCCGCTACGGTACTGTGCCTCACGCTGGGTTTGGTTTGGGATTTGAGCGGTTAGTGCAGTTTATGACGGGAATGGGGAATATTCGGGATGTGATTCCATTTCCGAGAGCACCTTTGAGCATTGATTTTTAGTAGTAGGGACACGGCATTGCCGTGTCCTTACCTTGGGCGGAGGACAAGGCATTGCCGTCTCCTGAAAACAGAGGAATGCAAGCCTTTGTTACCGATTAAGTCGCTGGGGGAATTGTGATATCAACAGATTCCACTTTGACTGAAGTTCCCAAACTCGATAACGGCGGTTGAATTGCCTCCGTATTTCCCACTACTAATGTTACCAAATTTTCCGGTTTCAAGTAAGTCTTGGCTACGCGCTGCACGTCGGCAATTGTTGCTGTTTCGATGCTGCGGCGGTAGCGAAAAATGAAATCTTCGGGATAACCGTAGTATTCGTAGCGAATTAATCGCGACAAAGTTTGACTGGGATTTTCAAATTTGAAGATAAAAGAATTCAGGGTGGAATCTTTAGCATAAGCTAATTCTTCCGGGGTAATTGGTTCGGTGCGGATACGATCGATCTCGGCGCGAATTGCCTGGATAAATGGTACTGTGGCATCCGATCGCGTTTGGCCTCCTGCGACAAACACCCCCGGATAGTCATATCTCGGACTCCAAGCCGCGTATACTGAATAAGCTAAGCCTTGGCGCGATCGCACGTTATTAAACAAACGGCCACCGAAACCGTTCAAAACCCCATTCATCACATCCAAAGCACCGTAATCTGGACTGCTGAGCATTCCGCCCAAATGTCCCATTTGCACGTAACTTTGACTTAATTGCGGCTGATTTACCAAAAATACGCCGCCCCCATTTGCTGGCGCTACGGTTGGTAGTGCAGGCACTTCTGCACTTTGACTCGGTTGCCAGTTGCCGAATTTTTGCTCGACGAGCGATCGCATTTTAGCTGTATCAAAATCGCCAGAAATACCCAAAATCATATTCTTGGGATGGAAATATTTCTGGTAGAAACTCACCAAATCGTCGCGGGAAATATTGGCGAGGGTTTTGTATTCTACCGTGCGCGCGTAAGGACTGCGATCGCCATAAATTAATTTTTGAAACTCGCGGCCGGTAATACCGTCAGGATCGTCATTGCGGCGGGCGATCGCACCTTGAGTTTGGTTCTTGGCTAAATCCAACTTTTCCTTAGCAAATATTGGCTCCCGAATCACTTCTGCAAATAAGTCAAATACGGGTTCCAAATCTTCAGCTAAAGCACTAAAATTAGCGCTCCCAGAACTAACATCAATCCCCGTTTCTACCGAAGCTGCTCGCTGTTCTAGCAACTGATTTAATTCATCAGCCGTATGCCGACTCGTGCCGCCAGTTCGCATCACTTCTCCCGTCAAACCTCCCAATCCAATTTTATCGGCAGGTTCAAAACGCTCGCCCGTGCGAAATAGCGCCGTTCCCCCGACTAACGGGAGTTCCCGGTCTTCCATCAGATACACCCGGATGCCATTTTTCAGCTCGAAGCGAGTGTATTTAGGCAGTTTAATTTCTGACAGCGGGGGAAAGGTTAATTGGTCGTAGTGTTTGGGTGCAGCCGCAAAGGAAGGTAACAAATTAAACGTGCCCAGTGAAACAGTAAAAAAGCAAAGCGACAGCAGAAATAACTTTACTTTTTTCAGTCTCAATTTAGTCCTTTTCATTCTTTCTCCTAAGTTATACATTCTGACAAATGTTGACTGTTCGCTGTTGGCTGTTTGCGGAAAAGCTCACCACTGACAACAGATAACTGACAATTGCCAACTGACAACTGCCAACTGCCAACTGACAACTGACAACTGACTTCCTTAAAGCGGCAAAAGCTTACCAATCGTGCGATTTTCCGGGCGGAAAGTTGCCTGAGCGACACGCTGAATGTCAGCGGGAGTAACAGCGGCGATCGCATCCAATTCCTTAAACAAATTTTGCCACGAACCAGTTTTCACTTGATAGTCAACCAGCGCAAATGCCATACCCATATTAGAATTGAGCGATCGCAACAAATCGGCTCTCGCCTGAGTTTTCACTCGCTCCAATTCCAAAGCAGAAACCGGCTCTGTTTTCAGGCGCTCGATTTCCTTGCTCAAAGCTGCCGCCACCTCATCAACCGTGCGGCCCGGAGCAGTTTGAGCGTAAAATAACATCAAATTCGGATACTTTTCCCCCGGATAACCACTGAAACCTTGAGCAGCCAGCGCCAATTGCTGCTCTTCTACCAAAGATTTGTAAAGCCGAGAAGTGCGGCCATCGCTGAGCAAAGAACCAATCATTTCATAAATGGCATTGTCGGGATGATTCATCGCCGGTTTGTGATACCCTTCCAAATACCAAGGTTGAGTTTTTAATTTCAGCGTGACTTCCTTCGTTTGCGTTTGGGGAGGTTCGACAATCTGCAATTCTGGAGGCGCTGGTGAGGCCTTGTAACGGCCGAAATAAATTTGAGCTAGTCGCTTCACCTCCGAAGCTTTCACGTCTCCTACCACCGCCACAGTCAGCTTGCTGGGAACGTAGTGAGTCTCGAAAAACTTCTGCACGTCGCTGCGGCGGAGGTTTTGAATGTCTTCAGTGGAGCCAATTACAGGGCGGCGGTAGGGATGAACAGAGAAAGCTTTGTTGGCAAAAGCTTCAACCATTTGTCCGATCGGAGAATTCTCGGTTCGCAGCCTGCGCTCTTCTAAAATTACCTGTTTTTCCTTGTAAAATTCCCGAAATACTGGTTCTAGAAATCGCTCGGATTCCAGCGACATCCACATTTCTAACTTGTTAGCTGGAAGGCTGTAAAAATACATTGTGGCGTCGGTGGAAGTAGCGGCATTTAGTCCGACTCCGCCTGCTTGTTCCACTATTTTGCCGAGTTCATTGCGCTTGACAAATTGCGAAGCTTCGGCTTCAACTTTGTCAAATTCTGCTTTTAATTGGGCGACTTCTTCAGTTTTGCCGCTGGCCTTGGCTGCTTGCATTTGCTCGAAGAGTTGGTCTTGTTTTTCTAGCAGCGGCTTTTCGGCTTGGTAGTCGGTAGTGCCGATTTTTGGCGTGCCTTTGAAGGCTAAATGTTCGAGATAGTGAGCGACTCCGGTTTGGCCGTCGGGTTCGTTTGCGCCGCCGACATCGGCGTGTATCAGAAACGATGCTACGGGCGCTCTGGGCCTTTCGAGTACGATAAATTTCATGCCGTTGTCGAGCTTAAATTCGCTGACTTGGCTGATTACTCGATCGAGCGACGGTTGAACAGAGACTGCTTGGGAGCCGCTAGCGGGGTTGGGGCGGGCGAGGGCGATTTCCGGGAAAAGTCCCCACCACAGCAGTACAGCGGCCAGCAGGGAGGCAATGAATCGAGTTTTGCTCACGGGCGATTCCCTACGGGATAGCTTCGCTTCACGGGGTTTTTGGAACTGCGGGGTCATTCGATTTTAGATTTTAGATTTTAGATTTTGGATGGTCAAACAAAAAAATGTTTGTGCTCGGTGGCCAGAGATTCTTTTCTCAGGATAAAGATTTTTTGAGGCATAAGCGATCTGTTGCGCCGCAGATGTTAGGCTGATACAGCAAATCTCAAAAAGGGTCATTCGATTTTAGATTTTAGATTTTGGATTTTGGATTGTCAAACAAAAAAATGTTTGCCCTCAATGCCAGAGATTCTTTTTAAAACTTAACATCAATTAGTCCCTCAGTCCAGCTCCCGTAGTTCCAAGTAGCCAATTACCGATTGCAAAGCCATGCGAATTTTTAATCAGTCTCCTCCTTCTGAAACAGAAACTAAGAAGCGAATTTTACAAGCAGCTCAGCGGTTGTTTGCCCGCAGCGGATACGACGGCACGACAACTCGTGATTTAGCAGCGGCGGCGGGGGTAGCCGAGGGTACGCTATTTCGGCATTTTGATAATAAAAAAGCGATTTTGATTGAGGTGGCGACGGAAGGATGGGTGGAGTTGCTGACGGATTTGCTGACTGAATTGAGCGAGATGGGCAGTTACAAAGCAGTGGCTCAGGTGATGCGGCGGCGGATGCTGAATATCCGCGAGAATAGCGACATGATGCGGGTGTGTTTTTTGGAGGCGCAATTTCACCCGGATTTGCGCGACAGAATTCAGTTGGAAGTCATCGGAAAAATGAGCGATGTGGCTGAGGCTTTTTTTGAAACGGCGATGGAAAAAGGAGTTTATCGAAAGATGAATCCGAAGATTGTCGCTCAGGTATTTTTGGGAATGTTTGCAGTCGCGGGTTTCAGTCAAAATACGATTATGGAGCCGAATGCTTCTCCGCAAGAAATGCAGGAAATGGCTGAAGGACTTGCTGATATTTTTCTGAATGGGGTTTTACTGAAAGATCAATAATTAGTTATGGGTTATTTATTGGTTGTTACTTATTGGTGATTATAATTAATAACCAATAACCAATAAGTAGTCACCACTCCCCACTTACTCTATAAATTCGTACATCTTTTGCACCCACTTCTCCCGATAATCCTGCCATTCATCCGTCACTACTTCCCAAGTTGTATTGCTTTCAAGTTCCAGCAAGAGACTTGATACTTCTTCTAGCGTCGATGCTATATGACATTCTTCTACCCAACTTTCACGGATCATTTTCCAGAGGCTTTGTACTGCTTCTCGCTGAAAATTTGATTCTAATTCAACTAGCAATTTGGCGAGGTGTTTTTCGTCACTTGCTGCTAACACCTCGCTCATCCAACAGTTGCGACGTTCTTTCCATTCTTCCGTCACTGCGTCCCTGTTTAGGTGGGCTTGAAACTCTAACAGTAATTGATTTAGTTCTACCATATTAAATTTTGTCTTGTTTGCAGTTTGTGCTATTTTTGTACAAATTTTATTGATTGAGAGTGTTGGTTTTTTTATAATTAGCTATGTAGCTGAGGCTTTATTTGGAAACGGCGATGGGAAAACAAGTTTATCCAAAGATGAGTCCGAGAATTGTCGCTCAGGTATTTTTGGGAATGTTTGCAGTCGCGCCCTTCAGTCAAAATACGATTATGAAGCCGAATGCTTCTCGGCCGCAAATGCAGGAAATGGCTGAAGGACTCGCAGATATTTTTCTGAATGGGGTTTTGCTGAAATATCAAGAATTAGTGATTAGTCATTAGGAAATTTTAGAGCCAGGAAACGCATGTTTGCAGGCTCTAACCCCTCGAAACTACTCGTTAAACTTGTGCATTTCCTGCACCCATTTCTCGCGATTTTGCTGCCATTCATCTGTCACAGCTTTCCAATTGGTATTGGTTTCAAGTTCCAGCAATAAACTTGATACTTCTTGAACAATCGATGCTCCCAGACATTCTTCTACCCAACGGTCTCGACGCTCTTGCCACTGAATATCCACCGATTCCCACTGCAAGTTAGATTCCAATTCAACTAGCAATTCTGCTAGATATGTCAGGTTAACTGATGCTGCAACATCGCTCACCCAACTTTCCCGGCGCTCTATCCATTTTTGTGTAACTCCTTCCCATTTGAGGTTGCTTTCAAACTCTAACAGTAACTGATTTAGTTCTACCATCTTAAATGTTGGGTTTTTTGTAGTTTGTGCTACAATTGTACCAAAATTTTCACTCAACAGAGTGTTAAGTTTTTTTTTAGATTGCGGTCGCAGTGAAACTACAGAATAGATAACTGAATAATGAGCGATGAATTTACTTTAGATATGCTAGACATTCCCAGCGGTTGGAGCCGGGGCGAAGGTGACTGGACAGGAGTGGCGGCGGCTCTTGCTAGAGGGGAAACTGTCGAAGTAATTCAAGAAGTTGGTTCTACTTTGTGGCACAACAGCCTGCCCGAAAAACATTCTTTGTATTGGGATGGCGAAAATATATCAACTATCAAAGCCCGAATTTGGATTAGTTTCACCCAGAGAAGATTTTCGCCGGAATCTGCTTTGCCAAAGGTTCAGTGGCATCCAAGAGTGTTGTGGATAGGGGTAGGTTGCGAACGCGGAACAGGGCGAGAATTAATCGAAACTGCGATTCAAAATGTATGTCGCGGTTATCATTTAGCGGAAAGTGCGATCGCAGGTATTGCTACAATAGACACTAAAGCAGGTGAAGTCGGCTTGTTAGAACTTTGTCAAGCGCGAAACTGGCCGTTAAAAACCTTTGCTGCTGACATTTTAAGTTCCGTAGAAGTCCCCAATCCTTCAAATATTGTAGTCAAACAAGTCGGGACGCCTAGTGTAGCAGAAGCTGCGGCACTTTGTGCGATCGAACTGATATCTTGTACCATTCTCAACAACAGGCAAGATGCCTGTTCCACAAAGAGTGAATCTGGTTGTGGGGTGGGTATCCTACGCGCCCGTGAAAGGCTTTTAGTCCCTAAACAAATATTTCGCAACAAAAATCCCCCCCTTTCACAAGGAGGGGTTAGGGCGGGTTCTGCGGTAACAGTAGCGGTTGCAGTTTCCGCGATCGAGTATCTGGGATAATGTATTACTGAGACAAAGTATTGGCATTCACAAATCGACCAATCACCCCAGAAACGAATGACAAAACAATCGAACCAAACAAAGCCGGCCAAAAACCGTTAACAGCAAAGCCGATATTGAACGCACCCGCCAACCACGAAGCCAGGGAAAGCGAAATTGCATTCACAACGAATAAAAACAAACCTAAAGTAATAATGGTCAAAGGCAGCGTCAGCAATGTAAGAATCGGTCTGACAACCGCGTTCACCAATCCGATAACAACAGCAGCCACCATCGCAGCCGGAAAGCTAACCACCGCAATACCTGGTACAATGTTAGCGGTAATGATCAGCGACACCGCTGCTACTATCCAAGTTAAGAAAAAACTTAGCATATCTTTTTTTCCATCCCCATCACTATTAATTAAGATTGTACCTGTTTAGTCGATCGACCAAAGTTCGGGATACACTACGAAATATCCACCTTGCGAGAATATCAGATTTATGAAACTCCGGCAACTAGCAGCATTGCTCTTGGCGCTAACTATCTTCATCCTGCCGCAGCCAGCCCAAGCTCAATCTAAATATTACGCTCCGCCGTTGTCCTTTAGCAACGCGGAACTGACAAGACGCGATTTTTCCGGTCAAATGCTGCGGGCCGCTGAGTTTTCTAACGCTAATATGGACTTGACTAATTTTTCTAATGCCGATTTGCGGGGAGCAATTATGAGCGCTTCGGTGATGACTCAGGCGAATTTGCACGGCGCTAATTTAACTAATGCAATGATTGATCAAGTTAAATTTACTAATGCCGATTTAAGTGATGCAATTTTGGCGGAAACAATTTTGCTGCGTTCTACTTTTGACGGAGTTGATATCACTGGGGCTGACTTTACCGACGCAATTATGGACGGATCACAAGTTAAAGAATTGTGCACAAAAGCCAGCGGTATTAATTCTCAAACAGGGATTTCTACTCGTGATTCCTTGGGATGCCGCTGATTTATTTTACAATCCCATAATTTCAATTTGTGGAACGGGCACCTTGCCTGTTCTGGGCTAGAAGCCCAGCCCACAATCAATAAATACACAAAATAAATTTGTTTGTGGGACGGGCCGGAGAGCCGGTTTAGGGCGGGCTAGAAGCCCAGCCCACAATCAATAAATACAACAAATAAATTTGTTTGTGGAACGGGTTCTCACGCCCGTTCCTGACAGCCTAAACCAAATTTACTAAGGCTTTGCTTTTTTCTGAGCAGCCGCATAATGCTCACTCATTAACTGATTAACTTCTGGATTGTAAATCCGCAGATAATTCCAGTAATTCTCAAACACCGATTTCACGTATCCTTTCGTTTCAGGAAACGGAATCTTTTCCGCAAAAGCATCCGGGTCACTAAAATTAAACCTCTTCAACCAATCTGCTACTGCATTTGGCCCGGCATTGTAACTCGCCACAGCTAACATCGAGTTATTCTTGTACTCGTCGTGAGTGTGATCTAAATACCATGTACCAAGTTTAACGTTGTCGTCTACATTCTCCAATGAATACTTTTTGAGGCTGATTTGTCCAGCAACCCAAGCTGCTGTTTCTGGCATTACTTGCATTAAACCAGTAGCGCCAACTGATGATTTGATGGCGGGCATAAACCGCGATTCTTGCCGGATTAATGCAGTTACTAATACTGGATTTATGGTGCGTTCTTTTGACCATTTGACAATGGTTTCTAAGTAAGGAAAAGGATAAAGTGCTTGCCAATAAATCGGTTGCTGTCTGAGTTCGAGGTATTGGCTTCTATCATCTGGTTTATCGCGCTGCCGCAAACTCCCAACCATCCACAAACCGTCTAAATTGTCTCCGACTGCAACTCGCATTAAACCGTCGGTAAACTGTTCGGCAATACTTGGTTCTACGCGATCGATAAATTCAACTTGCCACAGCGTCCAAGCATCTCTATCTTGACCTAATTGATAGAGTTCTTTCAACGCAGGAGAACCCGCAGTTGGTTCGGGGCGCTGAGGTGGCCGCACTACATTGGGAGACAAATCTCGGACTGTGGTAAAGTCGCCGACGGGCCAGCCGAGAAGTACAGCCGATCGCCACGCAAAATATGATTCTGGATAGCGTAATATAGTGTACTCAAATGCAGTCTTGGCGTCTTGTTGCCGACCGAGTTGCTGTGCCCATTTCCCGACCCAAAATGCGGCTTCTGGAGCTTGTTCGCTGTCGGGATTGTGGGTGGTTAATTCTCTCGCCCACTGCCAAGCTGATTTTAAATCTCCGCCTTTGGCAAACTGTTGGGCGATCGTCCACCGCAATTCCCCTGCTTTATCAGAATTATTGTATTTTGTCAAGAGCAACTTCCGGGTATCTGAGGCGGATTGACCGCTGCGTGCTTTGTCGAGAAGTTGGGATTTATCTAACAAAGCTTCGGGGGCATAATTGGGGAATTTGCTAATAACTCGATCGAGCAAAACGATCGCTTCTTTCGGTTCGCTCAGCCGCGACAGCCGAATTAAACCCAAACCAGTATCTTCGGCATCGGGAAACTCCCGCACTAATTCTTGATAGGCAATTCTCGATTCCGGGATTTTTCCGTCTAGCCACAAACCGCGAGCTTTGCGGTAAAGATTTTTGGCGTTGCGGGGAGCTTTCCCGTAAGCAATAGCTCCTTTGCCGTAATTTTGTTTTTCCCAATAGCCAAAGGCAATTTCTTCCCAATCTTCCGGTTTCAAACCGGCGCTGTTTCGCTGCACCAGTTGTTCCAAAATTGTCCCGTAATCTTTGACATAATGACCGTGTTTTGCTACGAGCAGCATCAACTTCGGCTGATTGGGATTTTCTTTTAACTTGCGGAGGGCAATTTCTACGCTGCGGGGATGACCCGGAAATTCAGTAATTGCCTGTTGCCAATATTCCGGTTTTGAGTTCCCTAAAATATATAAAGCTTCCGCTGCTACCGGGTCGCTCGGATAGTTTTTGAGCAGTTCCTCCCAAGCTTTTTGAGTTTTGCCTTTGTCGCCGCTCAATTGGTAAGCTTGCGCCCTTTTTAGGGCAATGTGAGCAGCTAAAACCGGATATTCTTGCTCTAATTTATCCAATAACTTTAATGCTTTGGCCGCATTTCCTTGCTGGATTAAATCGCTGGCAAGCAGATAGCGGGCGCGGCTTTGAGGGGAGATTTCCTGCTGCGGGTTCGTACTTGCAGACTGACTGGTTGCGAGTTCAACTAATTTCGCCGATCGCTCGATCGGTGATAGCGATACCAGCATCTTGACTTGCGATTCGGAATTCGCTGCATTCAGTGGCTGCTCGGCCTTCTGGACCGAGCCAAAACCCATCCATTTCATCGCAGCAACCAAAGATCCGATCGCAATAACGCAAACTGAAACGCTGATTAAAACAGAAAATCGGGCCCGGCGTCGTTTTAGCATGGGAAAATTTAAGAGAATAAGATATAAAGAACCGATCGTTTGTCAAAAGCCATCACAGACAGGATGGGTGTTCCACGCCATCACAGGCAGGATGCCTGTTCAACGAGAAATAAATGTTAATAGTGGGGCAAAAACGGACAGCCCACCCCCACACAGATGATTGAGATTGGTGGAAGATCCGATCGCAGGCGGACTTGGCTGATATAGTAGCAGAATTTATTTCGATGTGGAGCGAAGAATTTGTGCGATCGATCTATTTACCCGCACCAACGAAAAACCACAAACCACCCACTGCAAAGTACAATCAAAAATCTAAAATCTAAAGTGTAAATCAAAACATGGAATTTCTAGTCACCGATACGCCCCGCTCTGTTTGGACGGGAGACGCCCTGGCAATTGGTCTATTTGAGGACGGCTTGGAACTCACCGGCGAGCTGGCACAATTAGATGAAAAGCTTGCAGGCACTTTGAAAGAGCTGCTACTGGAAGTAGATTTTAAGGGCAAAGTGGGTACGAGCGCCATCACCCGCGTCGGCGGCAATAATCCCATTCGCAAAATTGCGATCGTCGGTTTGGGCAAAACAGAGGACTTAAAATTAGACACCGTGCGGCAAGCAGCAGGCGTTTGCGCCAAGTTAGCCAAAAAAGAGAAATGCAAAACCCTCGGAATTAGCTTTCCGGTGTGGAAAAACGCGCCGGATGTTACAGCAAGCGCGATCGCCGAAGGTGTAGAACTCTCTCTGAATCAAGACAACCGTTTCAAATCGGAACAGGAAGACAAAAGCCCGCAAATCGAACAAATTCATTTGCTCGGTTTTGCCGGTACAGAAAGTGCGATCGCCCGCGCCCGTCAAATCACTGCCGGAGTCATTTTAGCACGCGAATTAGTCGCAGCGCCTGCAAATTTTGTCACCCCGATTACCATGGCAGAAACTGCTCAAAGTCTGGCTGCCGAATGCGGTTTAGAATTAGAAATACTGGAGCGGGAAGACTGCGAAAAACTAGGCATGGGAGCCTTTCTCGGCGTGGCACTAGCATCTGATTTACCACCTAAATTCATCCATTTAACTTACAAACCAGAAGGCACACCGCGCCGCAAAATAGCAATTGTGGGCAAAGGATTGACCTTTGATTCCGGCGGTTTGAACATCAAAGGTGCGGGCAGCGGCATTGAAATGATGAAAATAGATATGGGCGGCGCTGCGGCTACTTTGGGAGCAGCAAAGGCGATCGGACACATCAAACCCGATGTGGAAGTTCACTTTATCAGCGCCGTCACTGAAAACATGATCAGCGGCCGCGCCATGCGTCCTGGAGACATCCTTACAGCTTCCAACGGCAAAACAATTGAAGTCAACAATACCGACGCTGAAGGTCGTTTAACCCTCGCTGATGCTTTGGTATTTGCTGATAAATTGGGAGTTGACGCGATTGTCGATTTAGCAACTCTAACCGGGGCCTGCGTAATTGCTTTAGGTGACGATATCGCTGGTTTGTGGAGTCCTCAAGATAGCGTCGCCGCCGAAATAGTCGCTGCCTCAGAATTGGCAGGCGAAAAATTTTGGCGAATGCCGATGGAAGAGAAGTATTTTGAGGGCTTGAAAGCATTGCACGCTGACATGAAAAACACAGGCCCACGTCCCGGCGGTTCAATTACGGCGGCGCTATTTTTGAAGCAGTTTGTAAAGGATACTGCATGGGCGCATTTAGATATTGCCGGCCCGGTTTGGACTGACAAAGAAAATGGCTACAATGGCCCTGGCGCTACTGGTTTTGGAGTTCGGACTTTGGTCCATTGGGCGCTCGGCGGCGCTTAATTGTGGATTCCCAGCGCAAAAATTGAGATTTTCTCTGCCTTAAAAGTCTGCTAGTCCATCTGTGAGCCAGAGGTTACAAACCCCTGGCTCACTGCTTAAGTAATCTAAAAGAAAATTTAATAGTGATCATTAACAATTTAAATGTTTCTGAAGCAATCAGTAGGCGAACCTATCTATTCCGTGACAGGGAGTAACGTAAGCATTGTAAGCGTTGCGAGCCGTGACGCTCGGCATGGCTCATACTTCGGGAAACCTTCGCTCCCAAAGCCTAACCGAGACAGTTTTGACATTCCTTTACAAAATAGCGGTTTCATAAAAAATGAAAAAAGTATATAATTATGTAAATATTTCACTAGCCAAAATCAAATAATTAGATTTGATCTGATTTGCATTGGTACAGATAATTTTTTTCTTGAACTTTATGCAAGAACAATTAACAATTTTTTTTTCAACACTTGCTGTATCTTCCACACTCGGCTGCAACGCGGTACCGGAGTTGCGACTGTACGCTGTTTTTGACTCCCTGACGGCACTGGCTTATTGCTCGATCGCCCTCTCTTTAGTTTATTTTTCCCGCCAAGGTTCTCAGCGCAAGATTTTCCGGCTGTTTGCCGTTGTTTTTTTTGCCTGGGGCGCTGCTAAATTGACGGAAGTTTGGACGCTTTGGCATTCCATATATTGGCTGTCGGTAACTCTCAAAGCTGCAAGTGCTTTGATTTCTTTGCTTTTAGCCGCAGTCGCTCTCGCCCTCATGCCGAAAGCACTTGCAGATTCTGGTTTAAATCACAAAGAAAATCTTCAACAACTGCCGTTAAAACAGGTAGAAAAAAACCATCACCAGCATGATATCCACAAAGGAGAATTGGCAAAACCATCACTCAATTTTTCCCTTTCTGATACTATTGTCGATAGCGCTTTAGATATCAATTCGCTTAACGAACAGTTAGAAAAAGAAATTGCAGATCGCCACCGAGTTGAGGAAAAGTTGCAACTGACTCAGTTTGCGATCGACCGATCGGCAGATGCGGTATTCTGGATCGGGTCGGACGGTAAATTTTTGTACGTCAACGACTCTGCTTGCACTTCATTGGGATATTCTGCAGCAGAATTGCTTTCGATGACAGTACACGACATCAATCCAGATTTTCCCCAAACTGCTTGGAGTTTGCACTGGAAAGTCTTAAAACGCTGCGGTTCGGTTAATATTGAAGTTCACCACGTCACTAAGTACGGTCGCATTTTTCCGGTAGAAATTACGATCGATCATTTGGAATTTAACGGCAAAGAATATCAGTGCGCGTTTGCTCGTGACATTAGCGAACGTAAGCGGATTGAGGCAGCTTTGCGAGAAAGGGAAGAAGAATTTAGGTCATTAGTTTCTAGCATTCCCGGTGCGGTTTACCGATGTAGTGCTGCTGGGCGATCGAGCCTAACTTTTATCAGCAGTGGCATAGAAGCTATTTCCGGCTATCCCGCAGCTAACTTTATGCAAAAACCGGTGCAGGCTTTTCCGAGTATAGTTCATCCCGATGACGTGCAGCATATCGAGACAATTATCGATCGGGCTATTAAAACAAAACAACCTTACATCATCGAATATCGCCTAATTCACTGCGACGGAAATGTGCGGTGGGTTGTAGAGAAAGGTCAAGCCCTTTTCAATGTAGACGGTAAAGTTTTATCCCTCAACGGCGCCATTTTTGACATAACAGAGCGCAAAGCAGCGGAGGATGCTTTGCGGCTCTCCGAGGCGATCGCCAACAACAGATCCCAGCAGCTAGAAATCGCTCTCAAAGAACTCCGAGAAACTCAAGCTCACCTAATTCATACCGAAAAAATGTCAAGTCTCGGTCAAATGGTAGCTGGAGTAGCTCACGAAATTAATAACCCTGTCAGTTTTATCTACGGCAATATTTCCTATGCTAGCCAATATATCAGAGACTTGTTGCAGCTTGTGGAACTTTACAAAAAACACTATCCTCAGCCAGCGGTAGAAATTCAACAATGTATTGATAATATCGATTTAGAGTTTTTGATAGAAGATTTGCTAAAAATATTATCTTCGATGAAAATGGGAGCAGATCGCATTCGCGAAATAGTTCTGAGTTTGCGAAACTTCTCGCGTTTAGACGACTCGGTAAAAAAACCTACTAACCTTCACGAAGGGATAGACAATACCCTCTTAATATTGCACAACAAACTCCGAGCCAGAGGCGACTATCCCGAAATAAAAATAATCAAAGATTACGGTCAACTCCCTTTAATAGAATGTTATGCAGGTCAGCTCAATCAGGTATTTATGAATCTGCTTAGCAACAGTATTGACGCCTTGGAAGATGCTTGCAACCAAAAAAGGCGATCTGCGGCGGTCGGC
This sequence comes from Microcoleus sp. w2-18bC1, assembly GCF_036700365.1. Taxonomy (NCBI): domain Bacteria; kingdom Bacillati; phylum Cyanobacteriota; class Cyanophyceae; order Oscillatoriales; family Microcoleaceae; genus Microcoleus; species Microcoleus sp. w2-18bC1. Next base: position 28,406 of record NZ_JAUBOS010000036.1, on the reverse strand, counting down.
GACGATTGGAAACCAACTATTAGCATTCGCACAGAAGCCCTGAACGAAAATAGTATTTGTATCCGCATTGCCGATAATGCGATCGGCATGACAGAAGACGTGCGGAGCCGATTATTTGACCCGTTTTTCACGACAAAACCGATGGGAAAAGGCACTGGTTTAGGGTTAGCCATCAGTTACCGAATTGTGGCGGAAAAACACGCCGGAGCCTTGAGCTGCCGTTCCACCGTAGGAGAAGGTACGGAATTTGCGATCGAAATTCCTTTATGAATTAGTGCGATTGTCAAGTGGGTTATAAAAAAAAATCCATTTTCAAAAAAAATCCAAAAATTGGCTATAAATTACCAAGGTAATAATCAACATGGCAGTGAAATCGTAAATTCTGTACCTCGACCTAAAGTTGAGTTGACTTCTAGCATACCAGAGTGTTTCTCAACTACAATCTGCCGTGCGATCGCCAAACCCAACCCTGTACCTTTCCCTACACCTTTGGTTGTAAATAAGTGGTCAAAAATATGACCTTTTATCTCATCGGATATCCCTGGGCCGTTGTCATAAATGCGAATCGTCACCCACTCAGAAGACTTCCTTTCTGTCCGAATCGTGATGCAATTAGCTGGGGTTTTAATCTTCTCTAAACCTGCTTCGCGATTTGATTCTTCCACTGCATCAATCGCATTCGCCAATATATTCATAAACACCTGATTTAATTGTCCGGGGAAACAATCAACTGATGGCAAGTTGCCGTACTCTTTCACAACTTCAATCGCTGGACGCTGTTCGTTCGCTTTCAATCTGTGTTTGAGAATCAAAATTGTACTGTTAATTCCGTCATGAATATTGAAAGGAACTTTGTAGTCTTTGTCTGCTCTGGAGAAGGTGCGAAGACTGGTGCTGATACCTTGGATGCGATCGCACCCGATTTGCATCGAATTCAACATTTTGGGTAAATCTTCTACGAGATATTCAATATCAAGTTCTTCTGCTATTTGCTCGATTTCATCCCCAGGATGGGGAAATTTTTCTTGGTAGACTTGCAGGTATTTGGTCAGATCTTTGACAGCGGCGATCGCTTCATGGATATTCCCAGAAATAAAACCGACTGGATTATTAATTTCATGGGCTACCCCGGCTACTAAATTGCCCAAAGCCGACATTTTTTCGCTCTGCACTAATTGCAGTTGAGATTGTTCAACCTGGTGGGCATAGTCCTGCGCTTGCTGATACAGTCGCGCATTTTCTAAGGAAATGGCAGCCTGAGTGCAGAGGAAGTTGAGGACGAGGAGCCGATCGCGAGTAAACACTCCTTTTGTCGAGCTATGTTCGAGATAGAGTATCGCAACTAAGTTCCCGCGATCGACAATTGGACTACATAGCATACTCTGAGACTGATACTGGAGCGTACAGTCATTCATTAAACCCGGAATATTGGTTTTGCCGCCTTCAATAACCACAGTTTCCAGGGTATGTTTGACATAATAAACAAGCTTGAGCGGAATCACCGCCGAGCCATCTATAGGTTGGGTTTGCAGCAGGGTTGTGGGTAACTCGTTATCTGGATTGATGTGAGTTATTGCTCGGATTTGCCATTCATTCTGATGAGGAAGTAGCAAAGCACAAGTTTCGGCCCCAGAAGTTTTCAAAATAATTTGGTTGAGGGTGTCGAGTAATTCATCAAGCTGAATTTTACTGGATAAAGCTTGAGCAGCTTGCACAATAGATGCGAAATCAAGGGCATCGGAAATACTCGTGCTGCTGCTGGTGGAAGTGTGTGAAGACGGGCTCATCGTTGCCAGCGTCTCTAGGGGATTAAAGCGAAGTTTGGGCTGATTCAGGATGGGATGAAGTAATTGGGGATAGCGTTGTTCTAAGTCTTCAACTTTGGCTAGTGCACCCCAACGGGCATAACAGTAATATGCTTCCTGCATATAGCTGGCGGCGACTTTTTCTTTGCCCCATTCCCAGTAGAATTTTGCTGCGAGTTCGTTGGCTAATCCTTCCTCTTGGATATAACCATTTTCTTTGGCTCCTTGAATTGCTAGATCGTAAAATTCTAGAGCTTCTGTTTTGCAATTGAGGAGTTGATGCTTTTGGGCTTCAACTAAATGGTACTTGTGCAAGTAATTCATGGGAGCATAATGCGCCCATTCTTTTAACTTTGCTTGATTTTCTTGCATTCGCTGCCATCGAGGCTCCGACTCAGTTTTCGATTGACCAGGAGTAGCCAGCACGGTCAGAGAATCATAGAAATATAAGATCGGTTCCACGACACTTCCCATCCCTCCGGCCAAATACTGTCGGGTTTGAGCCCCATCGTGTTCCGCTTGGGCAAAGTCTTGGAGCCAGTAATTTAATGTGAATCGATACAGATAAAAGAAGGATAGTCGGTAAAAATCGACTTTGGCCTCATTTAGGATTTTTTCTTCGTATGAATCTTGGCGTAAGGGAATCTCGTTCTCTGACTGACCCAGCAGAATGAGAGCAGCTTGCCAGTAAGCCAAAACACAGTTTGCTGCTGTGACTTGGTGGAGGTCGCACAACTGTTGGTAATAGGCGCGAATTTGGGGTTCGAGTTCACTTAGCGGTTGACCGCACCAATAAGCATTAAAGCAGTACAACTGGGCGTCGTAGCCCATAAATTCTAGATTGCCGGTTTCCAATCCAGCTTGATAGCCATCGAGAAGAATGGGCAGCGATTCTTGTAGATGGGTCGTCCAATGACCAACATATCCCCCCATTAACAGGGCTGTTGCGGCTCGAATATTTTTGGCATCTGGCTCTGAGGCGAGTTGGTATCCTAATTGCCCAAACTGAGGCACCTTTGTCATGTCTCCCCACAGAATTCTCAGTTGGAAGGCGTAACCAGCGTAGCAATAGGGCGAAACAGGACTATTTCCAAATTGAATTGATAATTTGACCTGTAGAGCAACTATTAGGAAATAGAGCTTTGAGCCTGTCATGTAACAGACGGGTGTAAGACGAGCCGCATTTTGCATAATTGCTAACTGCTGGGCATCAGTCATGTTCGGCAGATGAATGAATGTCTCAATTGAGCGACCCTCAATTAGGGCATCAATTTCCTGCTTCAACTGCCGAATATCGTCTAGGGTTGGTTCATTTGGTAGGTTGACGCCTAACATTTGGAAGACTGATTGACCGATCGCGATCGCCTCGACAAATTTATTGTGGGCGACCAATGCCTGGATTTTTACTTGGTAAACTTGCACCTGCTCTAAAGGTGTTTTCGCATGATGAATCACCGCTTCAATCCACTGGTGCATCTGCTCAAAATCGCCTGCCAAAAAAGCCACCTCGGCAGCCAAGTCGTACAAAGATAGGGTCATTTCGTACTGCCGTTGCCAAGCGTCTGTTCCCAGCAGTTTCAGGCCCACTGTGGCATATTCGCGGGCGGCTTGATATGCGGTGGCTGCTCTGGCTTTGCGGCAAGCAGTGAGGTTGAGTTGGGCGAGTTCCTCCCTTTCCTGCTGTTCTACAACCATTATGGTTCCGTAGTTCAACTGATTGACTAATTCAAAAATGCGTTCTTCTCTGGCTTCGGCTGAAATTTGTTGCAGGAGTAATTGCCCGATTTGATAATGGGCGATCGCGCGTTCTTCTTCCGGAATCAAAGAATAAGCTGCTTGCTGGACGCGATCGTGCAAGAAGCGATAGGAAACTGTTTGAGAAGTAGCTCGATCGATATTGTCTTCTTCACCTACATAAAATTTATAAATCTCACTCTGAGGTAAAACAAAACCTTCCTGTAAAGTTTTCCATAAAGCCGTTGCCGTTTCAGTCTCAGATATTTGGGAAACAATTGCTAATGTGGTCAGATCGAACTGATTGCCAATGCAAGCGGCTAATTTTAAAACTGACTGAGTTTTAACGGGTAATTTCTGTAACTGCTGCGCCATGAATTCAACTACATCATCTGTCAGGGCTGCTTCTGTAATTTTGCTAATATCGCACTGCCAATAGCCTCCTTGGAGATGGAAAATAATTAATCCATCTTGATGCAATGCCTTGAGAAACTGCGTCGCAAAAAATGGGTTTCCTTTTGTCTTATGATACACTAATTCCGTCAGCGGTTCTGCTAAGTTAAGAGAACAAGTCAGCGTATCTGCTACTAATTGATTCAAACTGGTTCGAGCCAGAGGTGCCAGTGTGAGGGTATTGACAGTTGCCCCTGTTTTAGTGACTTCATCTAAAGTCAACATCAAGGGGTGGGCAGGGGAAACTTCATTGTCTCGATAGGCTCCAATTAATAGCAGGTGACTGGATTGGGATTCACCTATGAGCAACTGCATCAACTTTAAAGATGCCGAATCAGCCCATTGTAAGTCATCCAGAAACATTACTAAGGGATGCTCTTTTGTGGTAAAGACAGAGATAAATTTTTGGAATAGTAAATTGAACAGATTTTGAGCAGCTATCCCTGATAATTCTGGGGCTGGGGGTTGTTGTCCGATAATCCGTTCTAGTTCAGGAATGACTTCAATAATGACTTGTCCGTTGTCACCAAGGGCTGCTAAAATTTTGGTTTTCCATGCTTGGATTTGAAGATCGCTTTCACTCAGCAATTGTGTCATTAAATCGCGAAAGGCTTGCACAAATGCCGAAAAGGGAATATTGCGATTGAACTGGTCAAATTTACCTTTACTGAAATAGCCATGATTTCGGACAATTGGTTTGTGAACTTCATTGACCACAACGGTTTTTCCGATGCCGGAAAAGCCTGCAACGAGCATCATTTCGCTTTTTCCTTGTGCTACTCGTTCAAAGGCTGCTAAAAGTTGCTGTATTTCTCGTTCTCGACCATAAAGTTTTTCGGGAATCAGGAAGCGATCGCATATATCCCGCGTTCCTAACTCAAAAGTTTCAATCTTTCCAGTTTGTTGGCACTGCTGCAAACACCGTTCTAAGTCATGCTTCAATCCCAATGCACTTTGATAGCGTTTTTCGGCATTTTTTGCCATCAGCTTCATCACAATATCCGAAACCACCTGCGGGATTTGTTTGCTGTTTATTGAAGGAGGTTGTTTGGCAATATGGCAGTGAACCAACTCCATGGGTTCGTCACATTCAAATGGCAGTTTTCCTGTCAGCAGTTCGTAAAAGGTGGCTCCCAGAGAATAAAAGTCGGTGCGGTAGTCGATGCCTCGGTTCATTCGTCCAGTTTGTTCGGGAGAAATATAGGCGAGGGTTCCTTCTAAAACGTTGGGATTTTGAATTTCTTGAGTTTCTCTCGGCAGTAGGGAGGCAATGCTAAAGTCAATCAGTTTGACTTGTTTCGTTTTCGGATGTATTAGGACGTTAGCTGGCTTAATATCTTTGTGGATGACTCGGTTTCGGTACAGTCCGTCAAGGATGTCAGTTATTTGAATGGCAATTTCCAATATTTCTGCCAGAGTCAGCGAGGCCTCTTGGGCGTAGTCTCGCAGAGAAATGCCCCCAAAATCCTCCATTACTAGGGCATAGCTGTGGCGATAGGAGTCTAAATTGTAGGGTTCAACGACTCCCGGCAGACGTAGGTTTTTGGCGATGGTGTACTGGTTGCGGAATTGCAGCAGTTCGGTAAAGCTGGGATAGTCTCGATTTAATAGTTTAATGACAACCGGAAGCTGATCTGTTTCTCGAATGGCTCGAAAAACTAGGGTTCTGGAACCACAGTATAATTGCTCAACCACATGATATCCTGAAACTCGCTTCGTCAAATCCACTGCTGCACTCATCTGGATTACCCCATCTCAGACATTGACTATTGTAACTAATTATACACTTTTATTGGTCTAGTCTGAGGAAAATAAAACTGCGAAATCCCCAAGCGACAGACTCTACCGCTTTTATTCTTTTTCACTTTTGAAGAGAAAGATGGCGCTCTATCAAGATAATAGTCTTATCCTTTCATCGGCAATAAAATTGTAAACTCCGTCCCTGCTCTCAATACAGAATTTACCTCGATTGTACCGCCGTGTTTCTCAACCACAATCTGCCGTGCGATCGCCAAACCCAATCCCGTGCCTTTCCCTACTTCCTTGGTAGTAAATAACTCATCAAAAATTTTCTCTTGCACAACTTCACTCATGCCCGCACCGTTATCTTTAATCCAAATTCTCGCTTGTTTGTTGTCCCGAAAAATATCGGTTTTAATGGTAATTTCATTAGCAATTTCTGCATAATGTCGTCCTTGATTTGATTCCTCCAAAGCGTCGATCGCATTACCTAACAAATTCATAAATACTTGATTCAACTGTCCGGCATAACACTCCACGGGTGGCAAATTCCCATATTCCCTAATCACTTTGATTTCTGGACGAGTATCGTTAGCCTTGAGGCGATGTTTCAGAATCATAATGGTGCTATCGATGCCATCGTGGATATTGCAAGCTACGGGATAGTTAGTATCGGCACGGGAGAATGTCCGTAGACTGGTACTAATATCCCGAATCCGCTTCACGCCTTCCCGCATCGAACCTATTAATTTCGGTAAATCTTCCCGGATGTATTCCAGATCGATGTTCTCGATTTCTTCTTGAATCTCTGGAGCGAGTTGCGGATATTTTTGTTCATACAAATCGAGCAATCCAAACAAATCTTTGATATAATCTAAGGCGGGTTGAATATTACCAACCAGAAAACCCACTGGATTATTAATTTCGTGGGCAACCCCAGCCACTAAGTTTCCCAATGCTGACATTTTTTCGCTTTGAACTATTTTTATCTGTGCCTGTTTTAAATCGGTAAATGCTTGTTGAGATTCTTGATACAAACGGGCATTTTCTAAAGAAATAGCAGCTTGAGAAGCCAGCAAATTTAGCATTTCAATGCGATCGCTCGTAAATGCCCCAACCGTCAGGTTATTTTCCAGGTATAAAACTCCTATCAACTGCCCTTGATTAAGAATGGGCATACAAAGAACACTGATCGGCTGGTGCTGTTCAATATAGCGATCGCTAGCCACCTGGAAACTTACCCTAGCATCAACTATTACCACAGGTTTCAAACTACGCTTGACAGTGTTAACCAAACTAATTGCTACATCCTGACTAGATTCTAGAGGTATTGATGGTAATAGCTTAGGTTCCTGTCCCTCTGCTACAAGAGCCGCTACCTGTAAATACTGTTTTTGTTTGAGTAATAAGACGCACTTAGTGGCGCCAGCATTCGCGATCGCTATTTTTAGGAGAGTAGTCAGAAGTTTATCTAGTTCAATCTCCCCAGAAATGGCTTGAGAGGCTTGGATCAGAGTAGGCAAATCTAGAAAATTCGAGTGGCTGCTAGAAGAGTTGGTATTATAAGTAATTGTTCCGCGGGCGATCGTTTCCTTTAATAAACTAAAGGATTGAGGTTGTTGAAGGATAATACCTAGTAGGCGAGGATAACGTTTTTCCAAATCCTCAATTTTGGCTTTAGCTCCCCATCGGGCATAACAATAATACGCTTCAATCATGTAGGCTTGAGCTACTTTTTCTTTGCCCCATTCTAAGTAGAATTTGGCTGCTAGTTCGTTGGCGAGAGCTTCTTCGTTGATGAATAGATTTTCTTGAGCGAGTTGGATAGCGCGATCGTACATGTCCAGTGCATCTGCTTTATTGCCCAAAACCCGCTGCCGTTCTGCTTCAACTAAATACCACTTATGCAGATGATTCATGGGAGCATTTTGCGCCCATTGGTGCAGAGTCGTTTGATGGATTTCCACAGAGGCGAGAAGGTCAGCTTGCTCAATTTCTGGCTGTGTGGAAAACACTGCCAGGTACGTCAGGGCTGCATAGAAATGGAAAATGGGAACATGAACCAATCCTGATAATGCCATCACACACTCTTTGGCTGAGCTAATGTAGTTTAGAGCAGCCGGATAATTACCAAAGGAATAGGCAAGCAGTAGTTTGTAGACGTAGATAAGGGCGATCGCACTGAATTCATGATCCTGATAGTGCTTAGGAATCATCACCGTTTCATCATAGGCAGTTCCGATTAAGCAATCCGGCTGATGCACGACTTCCCTCAAGTTATGCAACATCTGCTGCTCCATACGCAAATAAGTCTGAGCAGAATATTGCTTCACCTGAGCCAAGGTAGCATTGTAGCCTGCAAGTTCCGGTTCCCAAGTATCCAGTTCTACCCCACCGTAAAAGTTGATGTAGCTGTAAGTAGCTATGTTGTAGCCACCGTTAAGAAAATCGCCAGTTTCCATGCCAGCTATAAAGCCCTCTTTCAGCGTTGGTAGCCCTGCCCTCATAGCATTTTGATGATGCTGAATAAATGCCCCAAACATATTATGAGTAATGCACTTAAATTCTGGTGCATTTACCCGATCGAGCAATGAGAGTGCCAATTTACCAAAGCTATAACCCGTTTTTGCCTCTCCCAAAAAAGCACTTAATACAAGTCCGTGAATCGCATAGCCCACCGTCGATGCGGGTGCATTCCCAAACGAGAGCGATAAACTTACCATCGTGGAGCTAAGTAGGGGCACTAAGCCGGGAATTCCCTGGAGAATGGGTGCAAATAACATGGCCAATATTGGCATAGCTGCCTGAGTCTGAGGATCACTCATCACAGGCAGATCCACCAGTTCCTCAATCGTTCTACCTTGGAGTTGGCTAGCAACGGTTTGTAGCGCTTGGCTAATCAAGGCTTCGTCAGGTGCAGTGGGTAGTTCAATCCCCAATTGCCAGAGTGCATCTCTTGCTACTGCAATGGCTTCTAGTGACTTGCTTTGTGCTGTCTGGGCAGCGATTTGAATTTCGTAAATTTTGATTTTGTCTAAGATTGTCTGGGATGCTTGCAACACTTGTACTGCTATCTCTTCCATGCCGTCAAAGTCAGCATTCAAATAGGCAGCTTCAGCAGCAGCAACATAGAGGTTCAGGGTTAATTCATACTGCCTTTGCCAGCAGTTGGCTGTTAGTAGATCAATGCCTGTGTGCAGATAAACTCTAGCTGCCATGTAGGCGGTAGAATTTCTGGCTTTACAACCGGCTGCCAAGTTCAGTTTAGCTAAGGCTTCTCGTTCGCTAGGTTGGGTAATTAACTCAATCCCTCGATTTAAATGCCCGATAATATCAAACAGTTTGTCTTCTTGCTCTATTTTTGAAAAATTTTGCTGAAGTAATTGTCCGATTTTGAGGTGAGTTGCTTTTTTCTGTGAATCGGGAATGAGTGAATATGCGGCTTGCTGGACGCGATCGTGTAAAAATCGATAAGTTGGATTAGCTGAAGCCTGGAAAACTTCATCATTATCCGATTGGGTAAAGAACTTATAGATTTTGGTTGTGGGAATCACCACACCTTCCTGCAATGCTTTCCATAAAGCGGTAGCCGTCATTCCAGCAGATTTCTCACTGACAATTACTAAGGTATTCAAATCAAACTGCGCTCCTATACAAGCAGCTAATGTGAGAACATCCTGAGTTTCTCTGGGAAACTTCTGCAACTGTAATGCCATAAATTCAACGACATCATCAGTGATAGCTAAGGTTTTAACTTGGGCAATATTACACTGCCAATGCCGAATATCCCAATTAAAGCTAATTAGCTGATCGTCATGTAATGCCTTGAGAAACTGAGTGGCAAAGAAAGGATTTCCCTGAGTTTTTTGATAGACTAATTTTGTCAAAGGTTGGGCAAGTGATGATTCGCAATTCAGCGTATCCGCCACCAACAAATTCATGTCAGTTTCGCTTAAGGGTTGCAAAGTAATCGTATTAACTGTTGCCCCAGTTTTAACTATCTCATCCACTGTTAAGATAAATGGATGCGCTGGCGAAACTTCATTATTTCGATAGGCCCCCAATACTAATAAATATCCTGTATCCTTCATCAATAATTGTAGCAAATTCAAGGATGCTGAATCCGCCCATTGCAAGTCATCCAAAAACATCACTAAAGGATGTTCTTTGCTCGTGAAAACTTGCACGAATTTCTGCATTACCAGGTTAAAGCGATTTTGGGCGGCACTTCCTGACAATTCTGTTGCAGGAAGTTGAGCGCCAATTATACCTTCTAACTCAGGAATCACGTCAATCAAGACTTGTCCGTTGTCTCTTACTGCTGCTAAAATCTTGGTTTTCCATGTTTGCAGTTCGGTATCCGATTCTGATAGCAATTGACTCATTAAGTCGCGGAAAGCTTGCACAAAGGCACTGAAGGGAATGTTGCGTTGAAATTGATCGTATTTGCCTTTGATAAAATAACCGCGCTGACGGACAATCGGTTTATGAACTTCATTGACAACGGCGGTTTTCCCAATTCCCGAAAAACCTGCTACTAGCATCATTTCGGTGCTACCTGTGCTGACTCGCTCAAAGGCAGCTAATAGTTGCTCAACTTCTTTTTCTCTACCGTAGAGCTTTTCAGGGATAGTAAAGCGATCGCTAATATCTCGATTTCCGAGTTCAAAATATTCTATCTGGCCTGTTTTTTGTAACTGACCTAAACAAATCTCTAAATCGTGCTTGAGTCCTAATGCACTCTGATAGCGTTTTTCGGCATTTTTGGCCATCAGCTTACTGACAAGTTGCGATAAAATTACGGGTATCTCTGGATTTATTTCATGGATCGGTTTCGACGGTGTGGCGAGATGGAAATGCACCAATTTCATCGGATCATCGGAGATAAATGGCAACCTTCCTGTCAACAATTCATAAAAAGTCACACCCAGGGAATAAAAGTCACTCCGATAGTCAATGCCTCGATTCATCCGCCCTGTTTGTTCGGGAGAGAGATAGGCTAATGTTCCTTCTAAGATATTGGGATTCTGTATTTCTTGCGTTTCTCGCGGTAGGAGGGAGGCAATACTAAAGTCAATTAGTTGGATTTGTTTGGTGTCTGGATTAATGAGAATATTAGCGGGTTTAATATCTTTGTGAATGACTCGCTTTTGGTATAGATAGTGGATAATGTCTGTTAGTTGTATGGCGAGTTGGAGAAATTCTGCTAAAGGTAAAACTTGAGATGGTTCGGTTTCATTTGTTGCGGTTTTGAGATAAGTAGATAGGGAGACTCCGCCAAAGTCCTCCATTACTAGGACATAGCTATTCTGGTATACTTCCAGCGTCAGGGGTTTGACGAGGTGAGGGAAGTCGAGATTTTTGGCAATGGTATATTGGTTGCGAAACTGGACGAACTCGTTGAAGGTGGGGTATTTGTTTCGCAGCAGTTTGACGACGACTGGGTACTGGTCACGGGTACGGATGCCTCGATAGACTAAGGTACGTGTACCTACATAAAGTTTCTCTGTAATTTCATAACCTGACAAATTTGCGATCGCATCCATAACTTATTAACCCTTTATTATAAAACAGTTAAATTAAAACCTTCTATTCCATTGTATTTTATTATTTGACAAAGATAGCGATCGCACACTCTGCACCCTCGCTAGGTACAGAATTAACTGTAATTTTTTCCCTATGTTTATCAACTATTATTTGACAACCAAGCAATGTGGTGACAAGCCCCCGGACTCATCCGTGAGTTCAATCTCAAATTTCAAATCTCAAATCGCATGAGGTGCGATCGCTAATTCTCAACCTGTTCTTTTCTCTATTCTGCACTATTGGCTCTATGGTATGTATAGTATAGTTTCGTAAGTTGTGATGGTATCATAAAACAATTATTTGTAATTTTTAACCGCAAATATACGCAGATTAACCAGTATATAAACTTGATACTGTCTGCGTATATTTGCCTGCATCTGCGGTTGTATTATGTTTTATTCCCCGTAGTGGCCGCCGACAACCTTACCCCGAAACACAACATAATTGTAGATGTTGTAAAAAATCATAATCGGGAGCAGAACGCCCATGAACACAATCATAAATACCAGGGCGCTGGGCGAAGCTGCGGCTTGGTAAATCGTGATTTGTGAGGGAATAATGTAGGGGAAAACAATCAATCCCAACCCGATGAAAGTAAGCAAAAAAATCAGAATCGTCCAGACAAACGGCGTGCGTTCTTCTTTATTTGCGAGACTTTTCAGCAGCAGTCCCACCAATAGCACTCCCAACAAAGGAATCGTGGCAAAGACATAAACTAGCGGTTTCTCGAACAACCTGGATCTAGCGCTTTCGTAAAAAATCGGAGTGGCGATCGTAATTAAAACTGCTCCGATTAAAGTCGTCACCGCCGCAATTTTAGCCGTGCGATAGTGATTTGTTTGCAGTTCGCCCTCCGTTTTCATAATTAGATAGGTTGAACCGATCAAAACATAGCCTTGAATCAGCGTCAAAGCAACCAAGATCGATCGCCAATCCAGCCAATCCCAAGTAGAACCTACAAAGTGACCAGCTTCATCAACCGCAATGCCTTCGAGCACCGCACCGAGGGCAAATCCTTGAGCTAAAGCTGCTAAAAAACTGCCAGCACCAAAGGCATAATTCCAGAATAACTTGCGATTAGAATGCTCGCGAAATTCAAAGGCTACAGCCCGAAATATCAAACCAAAAAGCATCATGCAAATCGGTATGTACAGCGCTGTCAAAATCGTACCGTAAGCGAGGGGAAATGCGCCAAATAAAGCGCCACCCATTAACACCAGCCAAGTTTCGTTAGCGTCCCAAACGTTACCCAAACTCGTCATTAAAATGCCCCGGCGTTCCTCGTCGGAAGCAGTCAGAGACAGGATGCCTACTCCTAAGTCAAAACCGTCTAGCATGACATATAGCAGGAGAAACAAAGCCAAAACTACAAACCAAACTTGTGGGAGAAAATGCTCCAAAGCTTGCATAAAATCTCCTATTGTTGTGCTTCCAAGGGACGTTGATCGGGAATGTGTTCTGCGGGTTCACTTTCGATGGCAGGTTCATTGTCTAAACCAGGCACAGGCAGACTTAAATTAGGCCCTTGGCGGATAATTCGGCTGCCAAAATACAATGCACAAACAAACAAAAAGCTGTAAATAACTGCAAAGAAACTAAGAGAAGTTAAAACATTGCTGGCGGGGATGTTTGACACCGCATCAGCAGTGCGAATTTGCCCGTATAAAGCCCACGGTTGTCTGCCGACACAGCGGACAATCCAACCCGATTCTACAGCAATATATCCTAGGGGAGCAGCTAATACCCAAGCGCGCATCAGCCAAGGTTGACTGCTAATATTTTCAGCAGAAAGTTTGCCTCGCATCCACTGAATTATACTGAACAGCATCAGTGCTAAAAAGAAGAACCCAATCCCGGACATGATGCGGAAACAATAATAGATTAAACCCACCATCCGGGGTCTATCTTCTGGCTTCCATTCCTTCAATCCGAGTACGGGTTCGGAGAGTTTTTGCTTGAATTCCAGAACGTAGCCTAAGCCATTGGGTACGCTAATTTCCCAGTCATTTTTTTGGGCTTTTTCATTAGGCAAAGCTAGCAAAGTCCAATCGGCTGACTCTCCCGCTGGTGAAGTTTCCCACTTAGCTTCGATTGCTGCTAATTTAGTGGGTTGATAGTGATAAACTTGTTCAGCGCTCAAATGTCCGATGTATATCTGCAAAGGTGCAACGGCGATTGCTGTCGCTATGGCAATTTTTAAAGACTTGGAAAAAAACGCTTGGTTGCGCTTATTAAGAATATACCAAGCGCTAATTCCGCCAATGACAAACAGCGAAGTTTCTAACGTCGCAAAAAACATATGGAGAATGCTGTTTAATGCGAACGGGTTCAGAATTGCTTGAAAGTAATCGCTGACAATAAACTTGCCATTGACCATTTCTCCGCCTGCAGGAGTTTGCAGCCAAGAGTTAGCGACTAAAATCCAGACTGTGGATAGGTTAGCGCCGAAGGCTACCATGATTGTAGCGAAATAATGGACGATCGGGTGAACGCGCTCCCAACCAAACAGCATAATGCCTAAAAAGCCGGCTTCTAGCATAAATGCCATGGAAGCTTCAAAGCCTAAAATGCTGCCAAAAAAGTCACCAACCGCTTCCGAAAATGGTGCCCAGTTTGTGCCAAACTGAAATTCCATCGGAATTCCTGAAGCTACTCCAATACCGAAGTTGAGGACGTAGAGTTTAGACCAAAAACGAGCGTGATGGTAGTAGTCGGGATTGCGAGTTTTCAGCCACATTCCTTCAACAATTACCAGATAAATTCCCATTCCCGTAGTCAGAACTGGCCACAGCATATGGAATATGGCGGTTAGCGCAAATTGCATCCGCGATAGCGCCACGGTGTTAGATAAGATATCCATCGTTATATTTTTTGCTCAGTTCAAGAGAGGTTAGCTTGCACAAATTCCATAAGGGACACTGGTTATAATGTAGTGTAAAAATTTGTGACATTTTGTAGAGTGGGCAACTTTTAAGGTTTTATACAGATTTCGGTTGTATTTTTTTGTATGTTAAAATAGGTAGATTAGGATTTGCCCTTGGGTGGGGGCGGGTTTATGAGATTGTGGGTTTGAGGCATTTATTGTTGGTGAACCCGCCCTACAAGATTTATGTTCGGTGAGGGAAAGATTATCTTAGCGAACCGTGACTGTATAAGTCAGTTTAAAGGGTTTAAAGTTAGCTTTATTTTTGGCTGTTCCGCTCAATTCTAGTTCATAAATTCCAGCCTTGGGAAACACGATATCAGCTCCCGGAATCCCTTGATATTTCTCTGCAGATATGGCGGTTAAAAGCGGCTGCATCAGCGGCTTATCCCCCTCTTTACGATTTTTAGGATAAACAGCCAATTTGCAATTACACTGCTCTAGCGGGATAATTTGACCTCCCCTGCGAGTGAGCGCAAACCACACTCTCGCAGGCTGTCCGACGCGGGGATTGTGGTTGGGTTCTAGGTGAAAGGTAGCGGCGACATCTCCCGATACTTCGACTTCGTGCGCCAAAACTAAAATCGAGTTTAACTGCGGCGCATTGGGAATTGTTGCTTCAATTAGCAATCCTAAAAAAACTAACAATCCCAAACTTTTACTTTTGTTTGACAGGCGAAACATAGAAATTCTCCAGTGATAAAACTGACCAAAAGAAGCGCGATCGCACAAACATAACTAACACCACAACCACCGCTAACACCGCTGTCAGCAGTTGATTGTGCAACTTCCATTCAAAACCGCCGAGATAGTGGGAACCGATGAGTGCCGCGTGTACAGCGCACAGCAAGAAAGCTGGAACGCTTAACAGGTGAAACATTCGCCACAGTTGGCCTAAATAATTTTGAATACGATCGCAACTTGTAACCGCCGCCGGCAACATCAACAGCAGCGACAGCATCCCAGCCGCCATTCCCAACTGATGCTGCGGCAACATAAAAGATAGCGCGTCAAAATTCCATTTCAGCGTATGATCCAGCATATGAAACGTGTGGGCGACTGCGAGGAAAAACGCGCCCACACCCAAAGCGCGGCGGTAGCGCAACAGTTGCGGCAAAAACTTGCTAACCGGACGCGCCAACAGTGCTAGCATCAAGCACAGCAGCGCTGCGTGGCCAGTAAAATCAACCATTTCATCGGTTCGCAACAAGGTAAGAATCCCGATCGCCACCGTCACCCAACCACCCGCACGAAACAGTTGACTGCGCTTGTCCGCGCTCAATCTGCCAGCAAAAAAACCCACTCCCAGCATAGTTGGCAGCGTGCCGAGTCCAAAAGCCAGCATCGTCGCCGCACCCAAAACCGGGTTTCCCGTTTCCGCCGCCTTAATCTGCGCCGCGTAGAGGAAACCGCAGGGAATCAAACCCCAAAGCAAACCCAAAGCAACCGGCACCCACCAGTTTTTTTGTGCCGAAAGCTTGCTCATTGCTTGTCCGACTCGATCGTGCGACAGCGGGTGCAACCGCGGCAATTCCGGCAGCAAGTTCGGTTTAATTTGCACTACTCCGAACCAAATCAGCATCGTGCCCGTCAGAAGTGCGATCGCCCGCCGCAATTCGCTACCCGTACCGGCCAAAAGTCCGCCAGCAATTAACACCGAACCCAGCCCGCCAATTGCAGCACCAACCAAAGCGTAAGCAGTAATTCTCCCCAAATTTAGCAGCAAATGAAAGCGGAAAGCAGCTAATTTATCGTTGCGGGAATTAGAAAGAGAAAACGCCATTGTCAGCGGGCCGCACATCCCGGCGCAGTGACCGAAACTGCCGAGAAATCCCAAAATTGCAATTAGCAGCAGGTCTAGCATCTGGAGTCAGTAGTCAGCAGTCATTAGTTATTAGTTTTTTTACTGCTGATTGATTATTGATGAGTGTTGAATATCATAAATGTAGCCTATCGATTTTGTCAAAAGACAGTCTGTTAATCGATTTTAGATTTTAGATTTTAGATTGACTTGCGCGAGATAAATGCGGGGGCTTGAGGATTTTCTATTTTCGATTTTGGATTGATTCCACGGATAAATCACGTGGCGGGTATCACCTTTGAATTTCGTGGTCAAATTTATCTCAATCAGAGGGGCGGGTTTATTTATCCCCTGAGTTAGTTACAAATATTTCTCGTGAAACCCGCCCCTAATGACTAATGACTAATGACTAATAACTACTTTTGTTCTGGATGGGCCGCCGTCGGCGAAGCTGCACCCATTTGATTAATAGCAGCAATTAGCTGATAAAGCCGCCCAAAATCCCGCTGGTTGAAATGCAAAGTCAGGCGCGGCATATCGAAAGTTTCATCTCCAATTTCCGGCGGCAAAGCTTGACTTTTTTCAATTTTTCCGGTGACAACAATATCGCTAAAATCAGTATTTATCCGATCGACATTCTCATCAGAAAGCTGTGTCTTCAAGCGAATTACCAGTTTTTCGCGCACGTAGCGGCAGGAGTGATAAACCAGATAAAAACTACCGATCGCCTCGCAAGCGACATTTATATCGTCAGTAATCGTATACAGGCTGCGATCGTCGGCTGAAATCAAACCCCGGCCGCGCAATTGTTTTTGTACAAAATAATTCCAATCGTGCCAATAATCTCCTCCCGGTCGATCGATCAATACCACAGGAGCCGGTCCGAACTTGCCAGTTTGAGTCAAAGTCAGACACTCAAAAGCCTCGTCCAGAGTGCCAAAACCGCCCGGAAACAGAGCTAAAGCATCGCTCTCCCGGAGAAAAAATAACTTACGAGTGAAAAAATATTTAAAATTGAGCAATTTGGGATCGCCGGCAATGAAAGGATTAGAACTCTGCTCGAAAGGCAACTGAATGTTCAGCCCAAAAGAACGTTCAGCAGTCGCCCCCTGGTTCCCCGCCTGCATAATTCCTCCGCCGCCGCCAGTAATCACCATAAACCCCTGCTGGGCGATCGCCCGCGCAAAATCTCTGGCCATCAAATATTCTGCCGATTGCGGTGACACCCTCGCCGAACCAAAAATCACAATTTTGCGAACGTGTCGGTAAGGATAAAACATCTCAAAAGCGCTCTCCATATCTCGGAGCGACGCCGCAATAATTTTCCAGTCTAGGCGATCGAGCTCCTCTCCGGCCATTTGCACTATAGTAGAGAGCGATCGTTCGATCCACTCAGAGTGCTTCAACATTGGCAAGCGATCGAGCAAATCGATCAATTCAGCTTGGAGGGACTCAAAACCTTGACCAGACCCAGAACGAATCATGAATTTTTCCGAAACGGTAACAAATTGTCGCTACTAAAAATTAAGGGGCAAGCCAAAGTTAGAAGTCAATAGCCACCAGCAAATTGCCCTGCTGACCACTAATAACTTTTCCCGTAGCTTTGCCCCGGTTCTGAAGCGAGTTAGCTTTCGCGGCCCACAAAGAACAGCGCGAAACCGCTCGCAATTCAGTTAAATGTACTTTTCCAGAGTGTTGGCTAGAGTAGTTTTCGGAACTGCCCCTACCACCATATCCACCCGTTGACCCCCCTTAAATATCATCAGCGTCGGAATGCTGCGGATACCGTATTGGCTGGCCACGTTAGGATTCTCGTCGGTATTAACTTTTACTACCTTGACCTGCCCTTCATATTGCTGGGCAATTTCGTCTACGACGGGTGCCACCATCCGACAGGGCCCGCACCAGGGAGCCCAAAAATCCACTAGAACTGGAACTTCGCTATCGAGCACTTCCTGCTTAAAGGTAGAGTCGGTTACTTGCGCGGCTGCTGACATCCCTAGCCATCCTTGTAAATACTATTTCTCGGATAACAAGTCTAGCAAAAAATGTAACCACTTGCGTCAATCGATTTTAGATTTTAGATTTTAGATTTTAGATTTTAGATTTTAGATTTTAGATTTTAGAATTGAAGCATTGACCCCACGGATAAATTCGGGGGGCAAGTTTCCTCGGATACAGGTTTTTTATTTCTGGGTCCTGAGTCTGCTTTCGGTCAACGATTTTAAGAGAAGGCTTCTGAACGAAGAAGGAAGAGGGAAGACGGTATAAGGAAGAAGGCACAAGGTTTCTGAGGATCACGAATTAAATAACTTACAATTTTAATTGTTATTGTGGGATGGGCCTAAGAGCCCGTCTTTTTTGGACGGGCTCTTAGGCCCATCCCACTTTCAAGAGTGGAAGTTATTTAATTCTCATTCCTGAAGGAACAAGGCACTGATGTTTCCCAAGGCACTGATGTTTCCCAAGGCAGAATGCACTTATGTAGAAAAAAAATTCTCCCACCCCCAGACTCTCCCACTCTCCCCCTCTCCCCCTCTCCGGAGGTAAAAGCCTCAGTTGTGTATCTAGTAAGCAAGAGCCAAGATTTCCGGCAAAAAAGGAACCGCCCGAACAGTAGTCCGGGCGGAGTGTGGTGTGAGGAGTGAACGGAAACATGCGTCTCCGCTTCTTCTATTGTGACATCTCCTTCTCGATAATTCCACAATAATTCTGTAAATTTCGAGACTGTGGAACAAATTTTGTCAAGGTATGCTGGTATTCGATCGGTAAATCTACTTACCCATGCCCAACTGCTGAGCTTTTTGATAGACTTTACCCTCAGTCAGCAGAGAAGGAGCAATTACCACTTCCACTTGCTGCATCTCCTTAATGTCCTTAGCACCCAAGGTACCCATGCTAGTTTTCAGAGCTCCGACCAAGTTGTGCGTACCGTCATCTAGCACCGCAGGCCCCCGCAAAATTTGCTCCACAGTACCCGTAGTCCCCACGCGAATGCGAGTGCCGCGCGGTAAAACCGGGCTGGGAGTCGCCATCCCCCAGTGAAAGCCGCGGCCAGGAGCTTCGGCGGCCCTGGCAAAAGGCGAACCAATCATCACTGCATCGGCACCGCAGGCAATGCACTTGCAGATATCGCCGCCGGTAATTAAACCGCCGTCAGCAATCACCGACACATATTTGCCAGTTTCGCGATAGTAGTCGTCCCGCGCGGCGGCGCAGTCTGCTACCGCTGTGGCTTGGGGCACGCCGACACCCAATACGCCCCTAGATGTGCAAGCAGCCCCCGGCCCAATGCCCACGAGAATGCCCGCAGCGCCAGTTTTCATTAAATTCAGGGCGACTTCATAGGTCACGCAGTTGCCCAAAATTACTGGGATCGGCATCTCTTGACAGAATTGAGTTAAGTCTAGAGGCGTGATCGCTTCAGGGGAAAGGAAAGCTGTCGAGACTACTGTTGCTTGCACAAAAAATATATCGGCTCCAGATTCAGCAACCGTCCGGCCGTATTTGCTCGCGCCGGCTGGTGTACCGCTGACGGCGGCAATCCCTCCTCCTGCTTTAATTTCTTTAATTCTCAGGTCGATTAATTCTGGCTTGATGGGTTCGGCATAGAGTTGCTGCATCAGAGAAACAAATTCGTGGTTCCCCACACTGGCGATGCGCTCTAATATTGGCTGGGGGTCGGCATAGCGGGTTTGAATTCCTTCTAGGTTGAGAACGCCCATTGCTCCTAATTCTGACAGCAAAATGGCCATGCGGACATCGACTACTCCATCCATGGCGCTGGCGATGATCGGGATTTCTCGATCGATCCCGCCAATCTGCCACTTGGTATCTGCCAAACTCGGATCGAGGGTGCGCTGTCCGGGTACAAGCGCAATTTCATCTATGCCGTAAGCTCGGCGAGCGCTTTTGCCCCGCCCAATTTCAATATTCACGCTGTTTCACTTCCACAATGTATTTAAATTAGACTAACAAAAAGTTAGCCCGCCCGAGTTTAGCTATCGCACGGCTGTCTTTAAAAAAAGCTCGGCACTGATTCTGATTGTATTCTGATTATATGAAATCGAAGGGGATACTTTTCCTCAGCAACGGACACGGGGAAGACGCGATTAACTGTCAAATTATCAAAGCTTTGAGAGGATCTGGCGCGGATGTTGATGTTTCGGCGATGCCGGTTGTCGGTGACGGGGCTGCTTACCGCCGATCGACCGTGCCAATTATTGGGCCCACCAGTCAAATGCCGTCTGGGGGAGTTTTTTACATGAATCCCCTGTTTTTCCTCAAAGATATTGGGGCGGGGCTGATTGCTTTGACTTGGCAGCAATTGCAAGCTGTTTGGACGCATTCGCGCCACTGCGATTTGGTGGTGGCGACTGGGGATATTGTCGCCGGGGCGATCGCCCATGCCAGCAACCGCCCCTATATAATTTTTCTATCGGCTCATTCTAGTTATTACGAGGGGCGAGTCAATTTGGGTTTAATCTTGTGGCAGTTGCTTTGCTCAGAGAAATGTCTGGCGGTTTTTACTAGAGATGCTTTGACTGCTGCTGACTTAAACCAACAGGGTTTAAAGAAAGCTCAGTTTGTTGGCAATCCTGTCATGGACAACCTCAATTCTACGGGCAAAGATTTGCAGTTAATACCCGGAGTTCGGACGATCGCCCTTCTCCCCGGTTCTCGCCTCCCGGAAGCCACCGACAACCTCGTTTTGCTGCTGGAACTGGTTAAAGAAATTGCTAGTAACTCTACTTTACCGGTGCAGTTTCGGGCTGCTTTAGTTCCAGCTTTGATGCCTGAATTAGATGATATTGCGGCGCTATCCGCATGGCAAATGCGATCGGGCAAGCTCATGTTTCCAGCAATCAAACGGTCTTTTTATGAACAAAACTTAGTCGAAGTGATGTGTTCAGCCGATGCTTTTGCCGATATTTTGCAGCAGTCGAGTTTAGTAATTGGGATGACGGGAACTGCTGTCGAACAAGCTGTGGGCTTGGGAAAACCTGTAATTGCAGTACCGGGAAACGGCCCTGCCTTTACCTATAGATTTGCGGAGGCTCAAAATCGGCTTTTAGGTGATTCGGTGCAGGTTATTGGCACACAACCAGCAAATTCTGATATTCTCAAGGAAGCTGCTTTGGCAGTCGATCGCACTTTACAAGATGATAAATATTTAGCCAGTTGCATTCAAAATGGTTTAGAGAGAATGGGGCGATCGGGCGGCAGCATAAAAATTGCTAATTATGTGGCAAACTATCTTCGCTATGGATTGTAGTAGGGTGCGTCAATCGATTTTAGATTTTAGATTTTAGATTTTAGATTGAAGCATTGACCCAGCCCAAAAACGGATACGCTGCCACGTACAGGAGTCGTGGAAAGATAAAAATTTTCGACCCTAGTTCAAGCTCCCAGATTTATCTGTGGGGTAAATCGAGAATCTAAAATCTAAAATCGAAAATCTAAAATCGACTGACCCCAGGGATAAATTCGGGGGGCAAGTTTCATCGGATACAGGTTTTTTATTTCTGGGTTCTGAGTCTGCTTTCGGAATGAATCCGGGGGCTTGTATCCTGGATGCTTTCGGTCAGGTTTAAAATTTTCAAGCGCCACGAAAAGTCTAATTCTGACGCACTATTTATTTCCTGGTGCGTCAGTACGAGAGTGTTGATTTGTCGCAAAAATAATTGTGGCTGACGCACCCTACTGCTATTTCAACAACTCAGAAACAGTTTTAAATTCGTAACCTTTCGACTGCAAATCCTTGACAATCATCTCAGTTGCTGCTACGGTTTTCGAGCGATCGCCCCCGCCGTCGTGCATCACCACAATCGAACCAGATCGCACATTGTCAATCACCCGATTTGCGATATCTTCCGCCGTGAGTGTTTTTTCATAATCGTGGGAATCCACATCCCACATAATCAGTTTTTTGTGCATTTGGGATAGCAAATAAGACAAAACTACAAATCGCCGACCCCAAGGTGGCCGAAAACTAATACTGTCTTGCTTAACCCCAACTTCCTGCAAAAGTTTGTCGGTTTTTTCAATCTCAGACAGCAAAAATTCCTGGGGTTTAAACATCATGTCTTTGTGAGAGTAGGAATGGTTTGCCAACTCATCTCCCCTCGCGACAATCATTTTCACGATTTCTGGATGTTTCTCAATATTGCGGCCGATTTCAAAAAAAGTTGCTTTAACTTGATAGCGGTCTAAGATATCTAAAAGCTGATTTGTATATGGAGGATATGGCCCGTCATCGTAGGTGAGGGCAACAACTTTCACGTCGGTATCGGCGCGGTTGATGCCGAAATAATTATGAAATTTAGTAACTTTAATCAACAGCGATACTGCGAAAAATAATGCTATTGTGAAAAGCAGAAAGTTTTGTAAATTTTTACCGATTCGCATAGCTGCACGCACTCGATCGAGAATGAAATTGGATTGTTGTCAGATTATCACAATTTGCTGCGGATGGCATTAATATCGATCGCGCTTGTCCCGTCTGCAAAAAAATGTCAGCACTACTGCCGACGGAGATTCCTTGTTGAGTTTCTACGCTAAAATATCAAAGCAAACAGAGGTGAGAAGAGCGATCGCGCCTGTGAAGAGATTTGAAGAGATATCCACCTAAATGGCAGCGCAATCGCAAATTCCGACACTTTAAGCCATACCCTCCAGCAGCAAGGTAATCTTGTCAATTCCCACCACCTAAACGAGTTTCGCCAGTGTAAAAATTATGCCTCGTTAGCGAAGCCCTCGAAGAGGATCGCACCCAATCAAGCCACCAACTGCTTTAAAAGCGAAAGAAGCCACATTTGTCAGACGGAATTTCTTCTACGATCGCTTTTTCCAAATAGCCGAAAATCATGATTTTGGGTTCATAATACCAAGTTTGGCGGAACTTGGAGATGCGAGCAACTTATAGCTCGACTCGCTAACTCCTTACTTCCCCACTACGCTTCAACTATCAGAGTAATGTTCTCAAGTCTCACGACGCGAACAATTTCACCGGGTTGCAAAGTTATTTCTCGAACGCATTTGGCAGGCCACCAACTGCTTTGAAATCGCACACTGCCGGACTGATTGGGTTTAATTTCTTCTTCAACGATCGCTCTTTCTAAATGGCTGACAGTCATGATTACTTTCTCCCGATTGTAGATTTGCCTTAACTTTCAGCATTGATCGCAAACGACGCTGCAACGATCAAAGTAATATTTTCAATCCCCACGACGCGAACCACCTCACCGGGTTCAAAAGTCATGTCTCGATCGCACTTCGCCGGCCACCAACTGTTTTGGAAACGAACCCGGCCGCATTCTTGAGGGCGAATTTGTTCATCTACGATCGCTGTTTCAACATCAACATCGTTAATAGACATCGCTGCTTGCTCCCAAATATAAACTCGACTCGATCGGTGTGTAAGTTAGAAGCTTGTCTGTCAACTTCCCCTGCACACTCAACAGTATCCCCGGCCAACCTCGGCCGTGTCAGTCGGTAAAAGTCTATACAAGTCCACTGTTTGAGCGTGTAAGCGAGTCGGAAAAAGTCTGTTAAAGTTGTGTCATATTGGTAACGCTAAACCTGGTGACTCAATGGAAGCCGATCGTGCACTGGATTTTACCAACTCGTTACTTGTGGCTCGAAACCTGAAAACTCTCGACAACCTTGACAGCGCGATATTTCGCGAAGCTTGGATGGGAGTGCAAGGCAGGACGTACCAACAGGTTGCAGATAGTGAAGGGTATGGAGTAGGGACTGTTAAGGATGCTGCCTCTAATTTGTGGAAGCGGCTTTCAGCGCTGTTTGGAGAAGGAGAAAAAGTCAAAAGAGACAACCTTCAGGCGGTTGTAGAGCGCTATTGGCGTAGCTACTCGAAAGTAGAACCGCAGTCGGGACAAACTGTTCCGGCACAAGTATCTCTCGGACTTGATGCGGATTTGGAAATCGAAAACCCGAATTTTTTGGGCCGGTTCGGGGCGATCGAAGATCTCAATACTCTTGTCGATCAAGGTGCAAAAGTGATTGTCATCCAAAGTGCCGGCGGTATCGGCAAAACGACTTTGGCCAGACAGTATCTCAAATCTCAAGGGTTCGATCGAGTAATTGAACTGTTGATGGCAAAAGAGACAGAGAATATCACAGCTTTGGAAAGCGCGATCGAAGAATGGCTCAAGCAAGACTTTCAGGAAGAACCAGGGCCAGACTTTGGCGTCACCCTGGGGCGACTGAAGCGGCAGCTTCAGACTCACAAAGTCGGCGTATTGATTGACAATTTGGAAGCCGCACTCGACGGACAAGGTAAGTTTATTGAACCCCATCGGCTTTACGTGGAACTGTTGCGAGTTTTGGCTGACGCAGCGGTGCAGTCAGTAACGCTGATTACCAGTCGCGATCGACTGTGCGATTCTGATGTCACCGTCGAACACTACCTGCTTCCAGGATTGGAAGTTGAAGTTTGGCGGCAGTTTTTTAGCGCCCGCAATATCAATATAGATGATGTCGCCCTCAAGGAAATGCACAAAGTTTACGGCGGTAATGCCAAAGCAATGGGCATTATTTGCGGCACGATCCGAGAAGATTTTGACGGAGATATGGCAGCTTACTGGCTAGAAAACAGCGAAGATCCCCTCCTTGAAACAGACTTAAAAAATTTAGTTACCAGTCAATTCAACCGCCTGCAAGAACTCGATGCCGAAGCCTATCAACTCCTGTGTCGCTTGGGCTGTTACCGCTATCAAGACGTGCCGACAGTCCCTACTGACGGACTTTTGTGTTTGCTGTGGGACGTGCCCGAAGCCGGACGCCGACAAATCATTAAATCGCTGTTGCACCGATCGCTAGTTGAGTCTCAGAAGGGCGAATACTGGCTGCATCCAGCAATTCGGGAAGAAGCGGTTGATCGGCTATCGCCCGGAGACTGGGAGACTGCCAATCGCAAAGCCGCCGAGTTCTGGACAGAGAGTGTTGACAATATTGAGACTGTAGAAGATGCGCTGAAAGCTTTTGAAGCTTACTATCATTATGTGGCAATTAGCTGTTTCGAGCAGGCCGCTAGCGTCATCCTCAAAAAAATCAATATCCAGTTTGCCAAAGATTACAAGCTCGGTAGAGCACTATACAAATTAGGTTTCTTGCACCCCATAATTTCAGCCACTACTCGCATCGTCAACAATGTGACTTCTGATTACTATTTGAGTGGATTATACAGTATTTTAGGCATTTGCTACCGGATTTTAGGCGAAATAAATCAAGCCATAGAATGCCATCAAATATCAGAAATAAAAGCAACTAAATCTTTGCAAATTATAGCGAAAAGCAGCGAGCCTGAAAACGGCAAACAAGCTAATCTGGAATTCTGGAAAGTTAACGCTGCAATTAATATAGGTTTTTGTCAAATAGAAATGGGCGAATTAGAATCTGCTATGGAGATATTTGTCAAGCTGAAAACTTCGCGGGACGAAATCGGGATTAATAGCTATTCAATCAATGTCGGCTTAGCTTTCCTCAACTCCTGTGTGGGAGCAAAAAAAGAGGCGGAAGAACTCGCCGAAAAACTTTATGCCGAGCGGGAAAACAGTCAGTTGGTGGGTACTGGATACAAGTTAGTTTTTCTCGCCGCCACCTATCAAAACCTGGGAGAGACAGAGAAAGCTTTGAGCTTGTACCGCCAAGCGATCGCCCAAGCCGACCAAAACCAGTACAGCACCATCAAAGCCAAATCTCTCAGCGGTATAGCAGCGCTGTACCGAGAACAGGGAGAAATTGACCAAGCCCTGCAGCACCATGCAGAAGCAATAGAAATACTCGATCGAACCAGCGCTAAATTAGACCGAGCCGAAGCTTGCTATCAACTAGCACTAACAGAACAAAAACTTGGTAACATCGAGAAAAGTCAAGAAAATTTTGAGTGCGCCATTCAACTGTTCAGCGAAATGGACGCCAGCAAACAAGTAGAAAAAGTACAGTTAGCCGCAACAAAAAAAACAGAAAAAATAGCTAATTAATCGAGCAAAAAATCATAAAATAGATACAATAAATGAAAGAACAACCATAAACTTTGTAGATATGAAACTAAAACGATTGGGACACGTAGCCGTCTGCGTGCAAGACATAGAGAAGTCTGCTGAATTCTACCGCAACTTGGGTATGGAGTTAGTTTGGAAAGATGCAGACTGGGCTTATTTGAAAGCAGGAGAGGACGGACTGGCGCTGTTGAGTCCGAGTTACGACCAAGCAGGGCCGCATTTTGGGTTTGTATTTGACGATCGTACCGAAATGGAATCCGCCTACGAACAACTCAAAGCCGATGGTGTTTCCGTCACCCACATCCACGAACACCGCGACGGTACTGCATCTTTTTACGGCAGAGATCCAGATGGGAACGGTTTTGAATACCTTTACGAACCGGCCTGACGATTCTAGGGCTTACGAATCAAAACCCAAAAAACCGGGTTTTTAGCGGTTTCTGCAAGTTGCAGTGCGTCTTCTCGACAAAAACCCGGTTTCTGACCACGTGCGCGAACTAAATTAAGTAAGCGCCCAGAAAAAAATAGAATACACCAGATACCCGGTTGGGCGTTCCTTCTTCCGTTCCCGGAACATCCCTACAACTCCCCGAATAATCTGAGGTACTAACACCGAGGCTTCTCAAGTAAGGTGCAGGCTGTGAATCCGAAATATATCCACAACTTCCGAAAATCGGCTCGATAATCTAAAATCTAAAATCTAAAATCTAAAATCCTCATGTTGCAGAGAATACAAGTCAGAAACCGCTGGAAATCAATCTTCAAACCCTGGGAAGAAGCAGACCCTTGGCTGTTTGGCGCTTGCATCGCCCTCACCATCTTCGGGGGAGTCATGATCCGCAGCGTCGAAATCAACCAGGGGCTGATCGACTGGTGGCGACACTGGGTAACTGGGGCAGTCGGTTTGTTCCTCGCCATCATCATTTCCCGCTGTCGCTACCAAATACTGCTTGAGTGGAAATGGCTGATTTACATATTAATCAATTTGTCCCTGATCGCAGTGCGGTTTATCGGTACTACCGGGCTCGGTGCCCAGCGGTGGATCAACATCGGCGGCTTCTACCTGCAACCCTCAGAATTTGCCAAAGTAGGCATGATTGTCACTTTAGCAGCTCTCCTGCACGACAAGGCTGTCCCCACGGTGGGTAATATGTTGAAGATGCTGGCGATTATGGCTGTACCCTGGGGATTGATCTTTGCCGAACCAAATTTAGGTACTTCCTTAGTCTTCGGCGCAATCACAATGGGGATGTTTTACTGGGGTAATGTCAATCCCGGCTGGCTAATATTGCTATTCTCTCCTCTCATCTCAGTTCTCTTCAATAACCTGTCTACACCGATTTGGATAGCCTGGGTAGTTGTTGCGGGTATTATTGCTTGGCGAACCCTGCCTTGGCCTTGGTTAGGCACTTTCGGTGCTGTGTTGGTGAACGTTGTTTCTGGACACCTCGGACATATTTTTTGGAATGTGCTCAAGGATTATCAAAAAATGCGTCTGACAGGGTTTTTAAACCCCGAGAAAGACCCTTTAGGCAGCGGATATCACTTGATTCAATCTCGGATTGCTATTGGCGCTGGAGAACTGAAGGGCCGGGGTTTGTTTCAGGGAACGCAAACTCAGCTTAACTTTATTCCCGAACAGCATACGGACTTTATCTTTTCAGCTATTGGCGAAGAATTGGGTTTTATTGGCTGTATTAGCGTGTTGTTGGTATTCTGGATAATTTGTTTCCGGTTGGTGACGATCGCTCAAACTGCTAACGATAATTTTGGTTCTTTGCTGGCAATCGGCGTACTGTCAATGTTGATTTTTCAGGTATTCGTCAATATTGGGATGAACATTGGCTTG
Source organism: Microcoleus sp. w2-18bC1 (assembly GCF_036700365.1). Classification (NCBI taxonomy): domain Bacteria; kingdom Bacillati; phylum Cyanobacteriota; class Cyanophyceae; order Oscillatoriales; family Microcoleaceae; genus Microcoleus; species Microcoleus sp. w2-18bC1. The sequence goes on along the minus strand of NZ_JAUBOS010000036.1, from coordinate 490 downwards.
GCTCCGGTTACGGGCATTCCGCTGCCTTTCCTAAGTTACGGGAATGCGTCGCTGCTGAGTAATTTTCTCGCCCTGGGGCTGGTGGAGGCGGTGGCCAGCCAACGACAGCGCAAGAAGCGTTGGAATTAGGTCATTGGTAATGGCTAATGAGTTTTGGGAATGCGATCGCCCTTTTGATTTCTTTCGAGAAATTCTGCGGGCGATCGCATTTTTTTTTGATCTGCCAAGGCGCATCTAAATTTTACGCTTCCTGAGCGGAGCCTTGATGAGTGTCAAGTTTGATACAATTATTGTCTGGCGCGCGCGGCGAGAACCCGCCCAACAATAAAATTTAGAGTCCTAACAGCTTAAGTAGATCAACTTAATTAGGGCTTGCTGAATAATCGATAGCCAACCAAGAGCAGGAGCGATCCATATATTCAAGCTTGGTTAAATATAAGTTGTTTCGGCATTGATTCCACCCCGTTATAATTGTAGATTATATTCAAGC
>NZ_JAUBOS010000125.1:0-4947 GCF_036700365.1 Microcoleus sp. w2-18bC1 | reverse complement strand
TGATCAACCGCGCTAACTTGGGTATGGAAGTAATGCACGAGCGCAATGCTCACAACTTCCCGCTTGATTTGGCTGCTAGTGAAGTCACCCCAGTAGCAATGGTTGCTCCTTCTATCAATGGTTAAGTTTTAGCTATCGATTGACAAAAAGCGCTCCTAGTAATAGGGGCGCTTTTTGTTTGGGGAAAATATTTTTTAGAGACCTGCTTCAATCCGTTAAATCCCTTAAATCCGTTACCCCCCTTACCTCCGTTGCCTTCCTTCTTGCTTTTTACTTATTTTTTATTCCTTTATTCTTTAATTTTTTATGATTACTATAGAATATAGCCACTAGGCCGATCGAGATACTGTGACATACTCCACGGGCGAAATCTTATATTATGGTCTAGGATTCCAATAGTCGGATTCAGAATATGTTGGGCTTGCTATAAAGTGTTCGCTAGCAGCAATGCAATTGTGTCAATTCCAGAATCTAACCATAGACAAATGTAGCTGATCGGGAGTCGCTCCTCACCGTCCCAAGCGCTCTATTTCTAAAGAGGATTTGTATTATGAAAGATGGACAAGAAGTACGCCGCGTCTCCACAGCCGTCATTGCCGGTGTTTGCGGGTTGGCTTTACTGACGGGAGGGGGCATTGCCTGGTGGACTGCGAACCGTTCGCCAACCCCCGCAGATACGCCGTCTTCTGCTCAAACTACCGCTCCGGCGCTGTCCCCAAGTCCAGCGGAATCTCCTGCTGTAGTTATCCCCGTACCCCCTCCAAATCCTGTACAAGTGCCACAGGTTCAGACGCCACAGGTTCAGACGCCGCAGGTTCAGACGCCTAACGCTCTGATCCCAAAATCGCCGCAGCCAAAGCCTTTGCCGCAGACTGATGTCCAGACAGTGCAAGTCTACTGGGTTAAAGATGCCAGCGGCAAATTTGAGGGAGTTCCTACGAAAGTAGCTGTCAAACAAGCTGACAAGCCTGATGCAGCTTTACAAGCTGCTTTTAACAGTTTGTTGGCTGGGCCGAAGGATGGAACTGTTTCTAGCGAAATTCCTAATGGGACAAAACTCAGGGGTTTGAGTGTCAAAAATGACGGAGTTTATGTCGATTTGTCGGCCGAATTTACTTCGGGGGGAGGGAGCAATTCGATGACTGGCCGGTTAGGGCAAGTTATCTATACGGCTACGAGTTTACAACCGAATACCAAGGTTTGGATTTCGGTGGAAGGCAAGCCTTTAGAACTTTTGGGTGGCGAAGGTTTGGAGGTGGCTCAGCCGAGTACACGCCAAAGTTTTGACAAAAATTTTCCCCTTTAGTAATTATGAGTCATTAGTTACAAGTGATTAGTCATCGGTCTGAAGGCCGAGAATAGGAATTGATAACTGATGACTCATGACTGAGGGTTGAGGATTGAGGACTGGCAACTAATTTTCAGTGCTTTGTAGTTAGGCTAAATGCCCGAAAGTGTAGGGCTTGCTGTTCGATCCGGCTGGCAAGCCGATCGCACACCATATTACACAGCTCAAAAATTAACTCGTCTTGCACCTTATAATAAGCTGAAGTCCCTTCACTCCGGCGAGTGAGGATACCAGCTTGGAGCATGAGTTTTAGGTGCTTAGAAACATTGGCTTGACTCGTTTGAGTAGCTTCCACCAATTCTTGCACGCATTTTTCGCCGTCGCGAAGCAAGTTCAAAATTCGTAAACGCATGGGTTCGCTCAAAATACTGAAATACTCAGCAACTTGTTGCACAACCTCTTGCGGGACAGGCTGGGATGACTTCATCAAACTCACCGGAGAGAAGTGATCGGGAAATATTAGCATTTATTCTGTCCATAACAATAAAGTAATCCTTCAATCCGGATTAATTCGCATCAACACTTGACCGTATTCGACAGGTTCGCCATTTTGAACTAAAATTTCCATCACTTGACCGGAGACTTCATCAGCATCGATCTCGTTCATCAGCTTCATCGCTTCGATAATACAGACTGTCTGGCTGACCTTGATGCGATCGCCCACATTGACAAAAGGTGGCTCATCAGGAGCAGCAGCGCGATAAAAGGTTCCTACCATCGGCGAGATAATTGGCACCCATTTCGTATCTACAGAAGCAGGTACGGCAGCAGGTGCGGCGACAGGGGCGACGGGTACAAAGGCAGCCAGATCCGCTGCTAAATTTTGGTCAACAGCAGGAGGTGACGCTAAGGTGGGGCTAGGAACCGCGCCCAACGCGATCGGAGCGACACTCGCCACAGCAGCAGGGAGCGCAGCAGAGGTGCCTGGTGAACTTGCCAGAATGCCTTTGCGTACTGTCAGTTCGATATCCCCACTTTTTAAGGTGAGTTCCGAAATGCCAGTTTTGTCTAATACAGTTAGCAGGTCACAAAGCTGGTTTAAGTCTAGTTGCACAGCAGATTCAAGGGTAATTGAGAATTGAAAATTGAAAATTGAAAATTCAGAATCAGGCGAAGCTAGGAGCATCAACGACTTTGGAGGAAAAAGGGATAGTTTTTAAGCTGTGAGCGATGAGTATTGAATTTGGAATTCTTTAACTCATAACTCAGAACTAAAAACTAAAAACTCCCTTTTATTCCCTCGTTTCTATTCTCGGCCGAGGTACTTGTCTTCACGAGTATCAATCCGAATCCGTTCTCCAATGGAAATAAATAGAGGCACCATAACCTGAGCTCCGGTGGAGACGATCGCGGGTTTGCTGCCACCGGTGGCAGTATCTCCTTTGACTCCGGGATCGGTTTGCAGCACTTCCAAGACAACAGAGTTGGGCAGTTCCACTTCCATGATTTGGTCGTTCCAGCGCAGGATGCTGACTTCCATCCCTTCACTGAGGTACTTGACTCGATCGCCTATTTGCTTAGCATTGAGGCGACTTTCCTCGTAAGTTTCCATATCCATAAAGACGAACTCGTCGCCCTCTTTATAGGTATGCTGCATCACACTCTTTTCCAGGTTGGCTTGAGGCATAGTCTCGCCCGCCCGGAAGGTTTGTTCTACTACGTTTCCGGTTTGGACGTTTTTTAATTTTGTCCGCACGAAAGCCGAGCCTTTTCCTGGCTTGACGTGGAGGAATTCGATAACCCGCCACACGCCGTTATTCCATTCAATTGAAACACCTGGTCGAAAGTCGTTACTGGAGATCATATAAATTTTTGCGGGCAATCCCGTCGCCTTGAGGCACGGGGGAACTAAAGTCAGTCGATTTTAGATTTGAGATTTTAGATTTGAGATTTACTCCACAGATGAATTTGGGAGATTGAACCTTGGTCTAAAATTTTGATCTCTCCACGACAGGAGTCTGGGGATTGTATCCGTTTTTGAGCGGGTCAGGTTAAAGCCGCAGTCTAGCTGACGGCATCAAAAAGCAATTGGCATTTTATTTTACCGTTCAAAGGGAGCAAGTGCTTTACTGAAATGTTAGTGGCCGTGGGCAGTGGGCAGTGGGCTGTTGTCAGTTGACAATCAAGCATCCAGGATACCCGCCACGTGATTCATTCCGAAAGCAGACTCAGGACCCAGAAATAAAAAACCTGTATCCGATCAACAAGCCCCCGAATTTATCCGTGGGGTCAATCTAAAATCTAAAATCTAAAATCTAAAATCGATTGACTGTTGTTAGTGGGCAACTCCTCCCCAGCCAAACCAACAGACACTTTAGATGGGTAGCAGCTTAGAGGGCGGGCAGCGCTGTGGGAAGATAAGAGAGGCAATAAAAGTTAAAGTTATGTTGCATTGGCCTAATTTCTCGATCGATACGTGCAAGCGCTGGGTCAAAACCGTCGCTTTAGCGCTCTTGCTGTTCACTCTCTCCCTGAGTTTCAGTGCAGTCTCCCATGCCAAACGCCCCAGCAGCAGTATGCCTGCGGGGAATGCGATTACGGACGGCCGGGCGCTGCTGCGCTTCGCTTTACCTATTGACAATCAGACTGTACGGGAGTTGCAAGTCAGTCTCGAAGACATTGGCAACCATATACGGTCTAAACGTTGGGGGCCTATTAGCAGCGATGTCAGTAAAGCTTCCAGAATTCTCAACCTTCGGGAATCTGACCTTTTAGAGAGTATTCCCGACGCCAAAAAGCCGGAAGCGGAGGCGCTAGTTGCAGGAGTCAAGGAGAAAGTTGCTCAACTGGAAAAGGCTGTTGAGGCTAAAGACAGGGACAAAGTGATTGACTTGAAAGCCACAATCTTAGGTTCGGTAGGCGAAATCGAAGAATTGATGGTGACAAAGTTTCCGTTTGAAGTGCCGGCCAAGTATGCTAATCTGCCTCAACTGAAAGGGCGCGCTACTGTGGCTGTACAAACTGAAAAAGGGGAAATTACTGTTGTGGTTGACGGCTACAGCGCCCCGGTTACGGCTGGTAATTTTGTGGATTTAGTTGATCGAGGTTTTTATGACGGTTTGCCGTTTATTCGATCGGAAGAATCCTACGTTTTGCAAACGGGAGACCCCGAAGGCAGGGAAGAGGGTTTTATTGACCCAACTACTGGCAAATACCGGAATATACCGCTAGAAGTGCTCGTCAGGGAGGAAAAAGAACCTATTTACGGGATTACTCTAGAAGATGCGGGGCGTTATCGCGACGAACCTGTTTTGCCTTTTTCTGCTTTCGGTACTGTGGCTATGGCCCGTACAGAAACTGACCCTGATAGCGCTTCTTCTCAGTTTTTCTTTTTCTTATTTGAACCTGAACTCACGCCCGCTGGCCTGAATCTGTTGGACGGCCGCTATGCTGTTTTTGGTTACATGATTGAAGGAAAAGAAGTTTTGGAGCAACTGAAGCAGGGAGACAAGATTGTTTCTGCTAAGGTAGTTAAAGGAATCGAAAATTTGGTGCGACCTCAAGTTTAATTAATGACGGCGATTGAAAGAGACTGTTGGCGAATGTCTGAGGGGTTTCACCCCTCAGACATCGCCGTCCTGAATAGGCAGAATGATTGT
>NZ_JAUBOS010000035.1:0-60297 GCF_036700365.1 Microcoleus sp. w2-18bC1 | reverse complement strand
CCTTATTCTCTCCCGGCGCGGTGGCTTTAGTTCTTCTCAAAGCCACCGTTCTCATCTTTATTTAGTCTAAAGTACAGCTAAAAACAAAAGAAAGAATAGAAGTCCTCACTAAAAAATCCAACAAGGTTCGTAGTGAGGACTTTAGCCCTAATTAAGCAAACTTAATCTTCAAATAATCCTCCTCCATCTTCGCCCCCGAAGGTTGGAGCGCCGCTAAAGCTTGCGGCAACACCAAATTACGGCGGTGATTGCCAATCCGAACATTCAACTCATCTCCCGTTTTGCTCAACTGGATCTGATCCTTAGCAATTCCGGGCAAATACAGTTCAAGACTATATTGATTGTTTTCCTGCACGATCTTAATCGTATTTTCTTTGTAATAAACTTGACTTGGATCTTCGTCTTTGTAAAGAGTTTCTTTCAACCGTTCCAAAGCTGCCAAACCGCACATTTCTTCAGAATAAAGTGGCACCTCCTTAACTGGCAGCGGCATAAAATCTGAGTGAATTTCCTGACGGTACTGTTCCTGGCTTTCTTTCCACCGTTTAAAAAATGGGTCAGTTACTTCTGCAGGAATAATCCGGTTAGCTACTACTAAATCAGTGGCTACATTGTATAAACTCAAATAGGCATGAGCGCGCAGAGACTCTTTAATTACCATTTTTTCGGGATTGGTAACTAACCTTACCGAAGTCACAGTATTGTCAGTTAAAACCTTTTCCAAAGCTTCGATTTGTTCGTAAAATTCGTAAGGTGCATCCATCACCTCTTTGTCTGGCAAAGAAAAACCCGCAATTGGTCTAAAAATAGGTTCAACTAAAGGCCGAAGGGCGGCTGATATGCCTTGGAGTGGCTTGTAAAATTTTCTCATGTACCAGCCGCCAACTTCCGGCAAACTTAGCAGTCTCAATGCTGTGCCAGTCGGAGCAGAATCGATAATTAAAACATCAAATTCGCCTTCGTCGTAATGTCGCTTCATTCGCACCAAACCGAAGATTTCATCCATTCCTGGCAAGATGGCTAATTCTTCAGCTTGCACCCCTTCGAGCCCCTGCGCTCGCAAGACTTGAGTAATGTAGCGCTTAACTGCTCCCCAATTGCCTTCTAATTCCCTGAGAGCGTCTAATTCTGCTCCCCACAAATTCGGTTTCACCAGCCGCGAATCGTGTCCGAGTTCCATGTCAAAGCTGTCGGCTAAGGAGTGAGCCGGATCTGTACTCAGCACTAGGGTTTTGTATCCCAATTCGGCACATCGCAGCCCAGTCGCAGCGGCTACGGAGGTTTTGCCCACGCCGCCTTTTCCAGTCATTAATATTAAGCGCATTGATTGTTTAGCTCGCCTGAAAATTCTTTACTTCTTTATTGTAACGTTCTGTAACAAAGATTAATTTAGTGGGCGCTTAATTTTGGCGACAAGCACCCGCCGGACATACCACATTTCCCGTAATACACGAAATTGCTGCCATGTCAACATCAGTTAAAATTACTTATCTCAGATATCAATTGCAACACATAAAAATCCATCAGCGTTCATCTGTGTTTATCTGCTAACATCTGCGGTTAAAAAAGGGATCTCGCTCTTGAAACACCATCTTTTATTGCTAACAAACCTAAGCCAAATTCTCAAACATTAGTTTTCACCGAAAATACAAGCTGTTTGAGTACATCCAACCGCGAACAGTTCCAGTAATCGATGTGAGAAACAATTAAACCGTCGCTGTTGATTTTGAGTTCGCTCCTACCGGCGATCGCCATTTTCGGCTTCCAAGGTAGCGGTGCGATCCAGCTCAGAGTCCAGCGAGTTTCTATAGTATCTACCGACTGCGAAATCCCGTGCAAATCGAGATTTACATCCTGAAAAAAAGTCCCAATAAACCAGATCATTTTGCGGTAGCGATCGACTCCTGTAAATCGATTCACCGGATCTTCAAAATAAACATCTTTTGCATAGATGCTGTAAGTCTGATTATCGGGAAATCTTTGATAATCGTCTTTGAGAATTTCAATAATATCCATTTCGAGCGATCGTTATTCTTCTATTATTAGAATATAATTTTAACACAATAGATATAAAATCCGCAAATCTTGTCCAAATTGTGATATTATATCATGTTATTTCCTGCCTTGCAAACTTTCAACTTAACATCACAACTATGATCGACCTCTACACTTTTACCACTCCAAACGGCCGCAAAGTCTCGATCATGCTCGAAGAAATAGGTTTACCCTACAACGTGCACGTCATAGACATCACAAAAAACGACCAATTTAGCCCAGAGTTCATTGCCATCAACCCCAACAGCAAAATTCCGGCGATAGTCGATCGAGATAACGGCATCACCCTCTTCGAGTCCGGCGCTATTCTGATCTATCTTGCCGAAAAAAGCGGCAAATTTCTGCCCACAGACAAACAAAAATACTTTCAAGTTATGCAGTGGCTGATGTTTCAAATGGCCAGCGTCGGCCCGATGTTTGGTCAGCTAAACCACTTCAAACGCTTTGCACCCGAACAAATTCCCTATGCGATTGGGCGCTACGAAAAAGAAACCTTGCGCCTCTACGGAGTATTAGACACTCAACTAGCAAAATATGAATATATCTGCGGCGACTATTCTATTGCCGACATTGCTATCTATCCCTGGGTTGCTATTTACGAATTTCAAGGATTAACCCTCGACAACCACCCCCACCTCAAACGTTGGGTAGAAACCTTGCAGAAACGTCCCGCAGTTGAGCGCGGAATGGCTGTTCCATCATTATAAACCCCCCATCTAAATTGTATTTTCGGGCGGGCTAGAAGCCCACCCCACAAGCAAATGGACTTTTGTGGAACCGGCTTCTAGCCCGTTCTTACGAAATAGCGGGCGGGCTAGAAGCCCACCCTATAAGCAAATTGACTGGTTGTGGAACGGGCTTCTAGCCTGTTCAAAAAAAGCCCTCAAACTCAATCGGCGAAATGCTTAATAATCGCCTCAGCAAACTCCGAACACTTCAACTCAGGCACCGGAGGCTCCATCAACCTCGCCAAATCGTAAGTAACTTCACCATTAGAAATTGCCGCTCCCAAACCCTTCTTAATCAAGTCTGCTGCTTCCTGCCATCCCATGTATTCTAACATCATCACCCCGGACAAAATCAGGGAACCGGGATTGACTTTATCCAAACCAGCGTGTTTCGGTGCAGTGCCGTGAGTGGCCTCAAAAACTGCACATTCATCACCAATATTCGCACCGGGGCCCATGCCCAATCCACCGACAATGGCGGCGGCCGCATCGGACAAATAATCCCCGTTTAGATTCATTGTCGCCAAAATCGAATACTCGGCCGGTCGGGTTTGAATTTGTTGGAAAATACTGTCAGCAATTCGGTCGTTGACCATGATTTTTTCTTTCCACTGGCCGCTGCCGTGACTGTCCCAAATTGCAAACAGAACGTCGGCTACTTCTTGACGAATTTTGGCTTGTTTTTCGGGGGTCAAAGCATCGTATCCCGGGTCTATTTGGCGAGCATTATCTTCTAAGCTAATGTCGGATTTTTTTTCTTTGTTTCCCAGAATCCAAGACTCTCTTTCCGTTACGCACTGTTCGCGAAATTCGGTGGTTGCTAATTCATAACCCCAATCTCGGAAAGCTCCTTCGGTATATTTCATGATGTTGCCTTTGTGCACCAAAGTCACTTGCTGCTTATCTTTCGGCAACCGTAAAGCGTGGGTAATGGCGCGCCGTACTAAACGCTGAGAACCTGTTTTGCTAATGGGTTTAATTCCGATTCCCGAATCGAGGCGAATTTGTTTTTTGCCATGTTCTGGTGTTGCTGGAATTAGCTCATTATTGAGGAATTCAATCAATTTTTTGCCAATTTCGCTGCCTTTAGCCCATTCAATTCCGAGGTAAATATCTTCTGTATTTTCCCGGTAAATAATTACATCTAGGAGTTCAGGAGTTTTGTGTAGCGATGGTGTTCCAGCATAATATTTGCAGGGCCGCACGCAGGCGTAAAGGTCAAAGATTTGCCGCAAAGCTACGTTTAGCGATCGAATTCCGCCCCCGATTGGGGTTGTCAGTGGCCCTTTGATGGCGACTCCGTATTCTTTGATGGCGTCTAAGGAATCCTGGGGCAGATATTGGTAAGTACCGTAGACATCGCAAGCTTCGTCGCCTACATAGATTTTAAACCAGTTGATTTTTCGATCGCCACCGTAAGCCTTTTCTACCGCAGCATCCATGACTTTCTGGGATGCAGGCCACAAGTCAACGCCGGTACCGTCGCCGCGAATGAAGGGAATAATCGGGTCATTGGGGACAATCGGCGAACCGTCTTTGAAAGTAATTTTAGAACCTGTTGTTGGGGCTACAATTTTTTCGTACATATCTTAACAGCGCGGATAGGAATGTTCCCTATTTTGCCACGATTGTCTGCCTAAACCTCAATCAATCCTAAATATTTGTATAAATTTTTGATAACTTGATTTTTAACCGTAGATAATAGCAGATAAACGCAGATAAACGCAGATAAACGCAGATGTCTGCATTTATCTATGATTTTATTCTTTTTGCATATTCTTCTTCACTATCCATAAAATACACCAGATGACTATAATCACCACAACTATTTTGGAAATCGGCCCGAGATAATCCTCTACAAGTGTATAATTTTCCCCTAGTTTATATCCGGCAAAGGTCAGAAAACTTACCCATAAAAGAGTGCCGCCTGTTGAGTAGATTAAAAAAGGAATTAAAGGCATATTATTGATGCCAGCGGGCAGAGAAATTAGGGTACGAACTCCCGGTACGAGGCGACACAAAAACACGGCTTTGTTGCCGTGTCTATTAAACCATCTATTTGCTTTGTCAATATCGGCGCCCGATACTGTGATCCACTTCCCGTATTTATCGGCTAAATTCCTCAAGCGTTCTTCGCTCAATAATTTACCAGCATAGTACCAGGGAAGCGCCCCCAGAACTGTACCGATTACTCCTGCTGCGATCGCCGGTGAAAACTCCATTCTGTTCTGGAATACCGTGAATCCTGCCAGCGGCATAATCAATTCTGAGGGTATGGGGGGGAAAAGATTTTCTAAAAACATCAACAGCCCTATTCCGAAATAGCCCATAGACTGCATTGTGTTAGTTATCCATTCAACCATTTTGATTCCCTAATTTGGTAAGAAGAAGTCATTAGTCATTAGTCATTGCTCGTTCCCAGGCACAGCCGCGGAACACATATCTAAAGGCTCTGCCTCGACTCCCCTTGAGGGAGGCAGAGCCTCCTTGTATTCATTCCCAGGCCGAGTCCGGGAACGAGAATACTATGATTAAGTGCCCGAAGTCCAAGAGTTTGTGTACTCAATTTGTTCGGCAGTCAAAGTATCAATGTGAATACCCATTGCTTCCAATTTGAGACGGGCAATTTCTTTGTCAACTTCCACGGGAATTGAGTGAATACCAGGCTCTAGTTTGCCTTTGTTAGTAACTAGATATTCGCAGGCTAAAGCTTGGTTAGCAAAGCTCATATCCATCACGGCACTGGGGTGTCCTTCGGCTGCTGCCAAGTTGATCAAACGACCTTCGCCCAACACAATAATCGATTTGCCATTATTGAGGTGATATTCTTGAGTGAAAGACCGGACTGTTTTCACGTCGGTGCTTTTTGCGCCGAGGGATTTGAGGTCAATTTCAATGTCGAAGTGACCGGAATTGCAAACAATTGCGCCGTCTTTCATTGTCTCGAAATGTTCGGCACGAATGACGTGTTTGTTGCCGGTAACGGTAATGAATATATCTCCGACTGTTGCTGCTTCGTCCATCGGCATGACGCGGAAACCGTCCATCACTGCTTCGATCGCCCGAATCGGATCAATTTCGGTGACAATTACGTTAGCACCCATACCACGGGCGCGCAGTGCCGTGCCTTTGCCGCACCAACCGTAACCTGCAACCACAATATTTTTACCGGCTAACAAAATATTGGTAGCGCGGATAATGCCGTCTAGGGTAGATTGACCGGTACCGTAGCGGTTGTCGAAGAAGTGCTTGGTGTCGGCGTCGTTGACGTTCATCGCGGGGAAAGTCAGCACACCGTCTTTCAACATGGCCCGCAGGCGCACGATGCCTGTGGTAGTTTCTTCGGTAGTTCCGATTAAGTCGGAAATTTGGTTGGGGCGGTGCTGGATTAGTGCGGCTACAACGTCGCTGCCGTCGTCGATGATAATATTGGGGCGGTGGTCTAGGGCTGTGTAGACGTGACGTTCGTAGGTAGCCGCATCTTCTCCTTTGAGGGCGAAGACGGAAATGCCGTAGTCTTGAACTAAGCAAGCTGCTACGTCATCTTGAGTGCTCAAGGGGTTGCTGGCGATCAGTACGGCGTCGCCACCGCCGAGTTTGATGGCGATTGCCAAATGAGCGGTTTCTGTGGTTACGTGGCAGCAAGCGGCCAAGCGAATGCCAGCGAAAGGCTTTTCTTTAGCGAAGCGTTCTTGAATTTGCCGCAAAACGGGCATTTCCCGGCCTGCCCACTCGATGCGTTGCTTTCCCAAGGGGGCGAGGGACAAGTCTTTGACTTCGTGTTTAATCTTGACGGATGTAGCAACCATGTATGTTATTTCTCAGAAATCATCAAACTTTGTTAGTTTTAGCAGATTAACCCATCGGGGGGCAAGTGCTGTGATTTTACTCGATCGGGGTCGGCGCGGCTAATCTTAAATTTTGATTGTGTTTTAATGATTAGCGAGCTAGTCGATGGAGTCACCCGCACAGTGATAGTCAAACATCCTTGTCGGGCGATCGATCTCAATCTTTTGTGTTAGCGTGGCGTTCTGGAATTATTTGACACTCTCACTTGGGCTTCTGGCAGTTTGAGCCCAGATTCCGCAGGTCTTTAAATACAATTGAGGGTTATAAATTTTAAAAATTAAAGCCTGAAGTGATTGCCCCGTAATCACTTCAGGCTTTTTTGAGATACAATGAACGAACTAGGAGCCAAGAGGAAAAAACCATGAATGAGCATCAAGAAGCCATAAAAGTCCTAAATTTAGACCATTTAGGAATAGTAGCAGGCATAATAGACGAGATGGAATTAGTAGAAGAAGTCAATAAAATAGTAGGAATAACAACCCAAGAAATGCTCAGCCCAGGACAAGTCATGAAAGCAATGATTTTGAATGGACTAGGATTTTTAAGCGCCCCATTATACATATTTGAGGAATTTTCCGTAGGAAAAGCAACATCACATCTAATAGGAAAGGGAATATTACCCGAACATCTAAACGACGATAGACTGGGAAGAACCCTTGATAAATATTATCAAGTGGGAACCACAAAACTCTTCACAACAATCGCCATAAAAGCCGCCCATAAATTCCAAGTAAAAATGAACAGCATCCATTTAGATGGAAGTTCAATGTATGTACAAGGAGAATATAAAACTCAAGTTGAAAACAGCGACCAAACAGAAAAAGAGCCCGGACCAGAAACATCACAAATGAAACCAATAGAAATAGTTCACGGATACTCGAGAGACCATCGACCCGACCTCAAACAATTTATCATATAGCAAGTCTATTTGAGTCGTGAATGTAGAACAACCTGAAACGCTTGTGATGATTGAATCGATTGTTTACAAATCAAATGGTTTTGCTATAGACATGATTGTAACAGGAGACGGAGACATACCACTATATCTAAAAATAGATTCAGGAAACATCGACGACAAAAGCGTATTCGTATCAAGACTAAAAAAAATCAAAAAACAGTGGACATTTGAAGGAATCTGCGTAGCAGACAGCGCCTTATACACCAGGAAAAACCTATCAGCAATGACAGGAATCAAATGGATAACAAGAGTTTCATTAAGCATAAAATCAGCCCAAGATCAAATCGTAGACATCCAAGAAAGCGAATGGCCATCAAGCTCAAAAAAAGGATATAAGATAGCCGAAATAGCTAGCGAATATGGAAACATAAAACAAAGATTGTTAGTCATAGAAAGTGAACTCAGGAAACAAGCAAGCATCAAACAAATAGACAAACAAGTAAACAAACAAGAATCAAGCGCCCAAGCCGCACTACGCAAGCTGTCCCGGTAAAACTTTGCCTGTGTTGCCGACGCAGAAACCGCAATAAAAAATCTATCAGACACATGGAAATATCACCAAGTTACCGAAATTGAATGTCAAGAAAAAAGCCATAAAAAACAAAAACAAACCACCAAAAGAGCTAGTAATATAGACAAAATATCCTATGAAATAATCGGTAAAATAGAAACCAGACCCGAAATAATATCAGCCGAAAAAATCAAAGCAGGGAGAGTTATACTGGCAACAAACATTTTAGATAAAAACGAAATAACCAACCAGCAAATATTAGAAGAATACAAAGCTCAACAAAGTAACGAAAGAGGATTTATATTTTTAAAAGACCCATTATTTTTCACATCAAGCGTCTTCGTGAAAAAACCCCAGAGAGTAGAAGCAATTGCCATGATAATGGGAGTATGTTTATTAGTATATAATCTCGCGAATAAGAAAGTTGAGACAAGAATTAGAATCAGCCAATGCCAGCATCAGAAACCAGGTCAAGAAATTGACAAATAAACCGACGATGTGGTGGGTATTTTAGAGGTTTCAAGCCGTACATTTAGTCAACCTAAATGGAGCCGAACAAATAAGCAACTTAACAAAGGAACGTCGGGAGATATTAAATTATTTAGGAAAGGTTTGCGGTCAATATTATTTAATAGTTGAAGATGGGTAACTCGGAAAACAAACCGGAGAATATTGTTAAATAAATTCAAATAAGTGGCAACCGAACACTCATGTTGCCGGAATTGTGATGGCTAATTTAGGAAGAATGAGTTCAGATATTGCCGAAGGAATATATTAGAAAATATCTGTGAATTCAAATTTCTTATATGTCGCCAAAATCGGGAAATAATGATACTAAAATTAGAAAAGATAGGCACAGACATTTTTCCTACACTGAATGTATGAAAATCCTTAGTCATCAAAGCCAGAACTGCGGAATGTGGGTTGTAATACAACCTTCAATTCCGGGATGCCGTTCACAAGGCAGCACAAACTCTGCTAAACCAAGGGTGGGGGTTTTTAGTTTGGGAATACAATCTGTTATGCGGATAAAAGGACTTGAACCTTCACTCCTCTCGGAACCAGAACCTAAATCTGGCGCGTCTGCCAATTCCGCCATATCCGCATTTTGACATTTTAATACTATAGCACACAACAGAGCGATCGGTCAATCGATTTTAGATTTTAGATTTTAGATTTTAGATAAAACACAGCGACCCACTGATAAATCCGCAGGCGGATGACCAAATTGCTCGATCGCCCAACATCGAGAAACCCGGTCATTTTGGCACACCGGGTTCAATCATGAGTTATCGCCACAGCAATTTTCCGTATGTTTCACTCGTCGCTTACTTTTGGCCCAGCGCCTTCCAGGTTGTTTCGTCAACCATGCCGTCAACCGTCAAACCCTTAAATTTCTGAAAGTTCTTGACAGCCGTAGCAGTGCGAGCGCCAAAAATGCCGTCGATCGGGCCCGGATCGTAACCCTGCATTTCCAAACGCACCTGTAGCGTCTTCACCTTGGAACCTACAGCGCCTTTATTTAGAAGAGTTGGAGGATTGCCAGCAACAGCAGCATTGCTCAGAATTGGAGCATTGTTCTGCACAGTTTCAGGAGCAGGCACCGGATCTGCTGCTAAAGCTGTCCAAGTTTCTTTGTCCACAATGCCGTCTGAGTTCAAACCCTTAGACTGCTGAAAGGCACGAACCGCCGATGTAGTGCGAGAGCCATAGGAACCGTCGATCGTCCCCACCTTGAAACTGTGCACCTGCAACCGTTGCTGTATGGCAGCAACTTCTGGCCCATCAGCTCCCGCCGAGATAGTTTTTTCCTTTCTGACTGGCGCCTGCTCGCCCGCGTAAAAAGGCTTGTTAAACATATCTGCTTCGGACTTTCCCTCGGGCGATGCTGACGCACCCGGATCGGCGGGAGCCGTAAAGTCTCTGCGGTACTGTTCCTGCACCAAAGGCTCGGAGTCAAAAGCAGCAATTGCCTTTCGGGTTAAGCCGGGAGCGAGCAGAGCGATCAAGCTGAAAATCGTAACAGTAGTCACACGCATAAATTTCATCCTGTTAGTAAGGTTTGACAGGGTTTCCCTGTTTTCAAGTTTCTAAATCTAATTGTATTACCCGGACAGCTTTCTGAGACATATAGCAAAAGCAAGAGGGAAGAATGCCCTTCTACTTCGCCATCGGGTAAGAAGAAGTCCGAGGGAAGGGGTAATAGACCGCATTGGTTTGAGCCATTAAGAAAGTTCTAAGCGTCTGGCGCGGTTGCTATATCTGCCCCGGTCTCTAGAATTTCAGCACTCGGGACACCAGCACTCACAACTTACCTGTTAGAAGTAGGGGCCGGTTCGCACTATTCCTAATAAACCCACTTGATTCCGAGATGTTTCGTTACCAAAGCTCATATTTTCGTATAAACCACGTCTTTTAGCCTCAGTCTTATGGTACAAAACCTGCCGTCATTCACAAATCTTTACAGGCGAATTTTCTACAAAGTTGATCTATGAAAAGCGAAGTTTTTTCCTTCAATCTCCCCGTAATATCAATTTCGGTTGTATGGGAATTATTAAACCCCTCTTGACGCAGAGGATACAGAGAAAGGGAAGAGAGAGATGAATAATGGCGATACCAAGGGATTTGATATAAGCAAAACTCGCGACTTATCGATTTGCGTGTTCTGCCAATAAAGCCTTTGCTCTTGGCTTGTAAATGAGATAAAACAGCGATTCTACGTAGCGGAGCATATCTTCGCGGTTTTCCTTGGACGAGTAGTTCCAAAAACCGTAAGTCCGCGCCAGAGTCAGCAGCTTGGTAGTATGAATTTTCCAGGTATACGTGCTGTAAACTCGGTCAATGCCTCGCGTTGAAATTTCATACCAATAGTTGGGATCGTGTTCGCATTTCGATAAAAAAGCTAGAATTTTTTGGGCAGTCTCCTGGTGGTTGGTCGGGTTGATATAAAACCCATTTACGCCATCTTGAATAATTTCCCGCGGGCCACCAAACTGTGTCCCGAAAGTAGGAATACCGGTAATCATTGCTTCGAGAATTGTCAAGCCGAAAGCTTCAAATAAGGCTGGCTGAACAAATATACCTTGGGTGTCGGCGATTACCCGGTAGATTTCGCCGGACAGGCTTTTGGAAAGCCTCACTCCCAGCCAGCGAATTTTACCGTGAAGGTTGTATTGGTCGATAATTGCGTAGAGTTTTTTAATTTCTTCTGCTTCTTCGTAGTCTTCGGTTTCTTCGACCCGCAGCTTGCCGGCTACTAGAATTAAGTTGCATTTTTCTTGCAATTCCTGGCTTTTTCCAAACAATTCTGCTAAGCCTGTCATGTTTTTAATGCGATCGAGCCGGGCCATCGAAAATAAAGGGCGCTTGTGCGGAGCGTCGAGTTTTCCAAAGACTTGTTCCGGGTCTTCTAGAGTAAACAGCAGTTCGTTGAGCCGATCGCGATCGCCTTGGACCCGGTCTTCGATCCGCGTGTAGGGAAAGTACACACTTTCGTTAACTCCCGGCGGCACGACGTTGAATTTAGGGCTGAACAGTTCAATCCCGTTCACAACGTGGTACAAATCCGGCATGGTAAAACACTTGTAAGATTCGTACTGACCAACACTATCGGATTGGCCCACAATCTCTTGATAGGTGCTGCTAACAATACAATTAGCTGCATTCATGGCAATTATATCGGCCGTAAATTGCAGCGAAAAATGGTACTTTTCCTCTGATTCTTGCCAGTAAAGATTGCTGAGCAAATATTTGGATTTTTCCAGCGCATGGGCAATATTGCACTGAGTAACCTTGAGTTTTCTAGATAGCAAAAACGCTACCAAGTTGCCGTCTGAATAGTTGCCGACAATTAAATCTGGCTTGCCCTCAAGCTCAGCCCACAGTTCTTTTTCTGCATCGATCGCGTAAGTTTCTAAATAAGGCCAAATCTCGAACCTCGAAATCCAATTTTGAGTCAGTTTGGGATTGAACTCGCGGAAGGGAACCCGCAAAATCCAAGCATTGTCTGTGCCGTGAACTTTTTCCAAACGTTTGTTGCAGGGCGTGCCGTCGCTGTTAGGAATTAACCGGGTGAGAATAATTACTTTAGGTTTGACTCCTAAACTATCGAGACCGGCAAGATGAATGTCTTCTTGCAGTTGTTTCTCTAAACTCTTGGCTTGATCGAGGACATAAACTACCTGACCTCCCGTATCCGGTCGCCCCAAAACTCCTTCTTGGCCGAACCAGCCGTGAGGAGAAACTAGGACGATTTTGAAAATCATCGGGATGCGAGAAATAAATGCTTCTAGGGTTTGTGGATCGGGGGCATCAATTAATTCGTCAAGAAGTGCTAGGGTTTCATGCACGCGGGCGGCGGTATTTCCCCAACCTGCCTCGAAACCCATCATTTGCAAAACCGCTCGAAATCTCTCGTAGGGTTCTTCTTCAGAAAGTTCGCTAACAAAGGTGAGGGCTTTTTTGACTTGTTCTGAAAGTTGTTCTTGGGATTTTATGCGATCGTTAATTAGTAATTGTACGCCGTTGTAGCGGTGAATCCGCAAGAAATTAAATAGAGCTTCCTGCCACTGTCTGGCGTCTTGAAATAGTTTGCTAGACAGGTATCGGTTGAGGAATTGCACTCCTTTGCCGATGTTTTTGGGGTCGCGAATTGTGGGGGAATAATCGTAAAAAGGGCCGAAATCTAGTTCGAGAATGTCGCCTTCTTGGGGGTGAAAGTGGTTGACGAAGCGATCGCGCACATCGAGCAAGTCTTGCACTGTCATCTGCTCAACAGTCAAGTCGTCTGCAACTCGCACTATTTCCATACTAGCAATTTTTGGTCGCAGCAGGACGCAAAGGCTGCCATCTTCGAGGATAATTTCCTGAACGTAGTAAATTAATTTGCTTAAATGAGAAGATTGATGGAACTCTTCAGGCTTTTCGTATTTGGTGCAGTAGGTGGCAAAAGCGTTAACTATGTCGTTTCGCAGTAAATATTTGTTTCCCAAAGCGCGCAAATCGCTGACAAACTGACGGAAGTCGGTTTTTTCGTCGCTGGCGATAACAGCCTGAAAGAGTTCCGACATACATACTCCCTTATTTAGAATTTTTGATTTTCGTTGTAAAACAGGGCGATACTTTGTGAGTATCGCCCTTTATTTTTAGGGGGCTACTTTTTTTAATGCCATTTTAAAATCTGCAAAGTGAAGTTGCTATCCCTCAAATGACATAAAACTCCCCGTATTTATGGCGAATGTAACGGACAAAGGGATCGATAGTTAAAGGTGAACCTGTAACGCGATCGATCAATTCGACAGCAGTGTATTTGCGGCCGTGCTGGTAGATATTTTGTTTGAGCCAGTCGTGGAGTACGCTAAAATTGCCCTGTTCTATTTCTACGGGAATTTCAGGATTGATTTTTACTGCTGTTTCGTAGAATTGGGCGCTCATCAAGTTGCCGAGGGTGTAACCTTGGAACATTCCGCCGATCGTACCAACATACCAGTGAACATCTTGCATCGCGCCTTCGCTATCGGTGGCTGGGACAACGCCGAGGTCGGTTTTATAACGTTCGTTCCAGGCTTCGGGGAGGTCTCGCACTGCTAGTTTTCCCTCTACCATTGCCAATTCTAGGTCAAAGCGGATAGCGACGTGGAGGTTGTAGGTTACTTCGTCGGCGTCGGTGCGGATGAGCGATCGTGAGACTTTGTTAATTGCCCGGTAAAATGCGTCAGTGGATACGTGTCCCAACTGTCGCAAAAATACGCCTTGGAGTTGCGGATAGAAACATTCCCAAAAACCGCGGCTGCGCCCGACCAAATTTTCCCAAAGTCGCGATTGACTTTCGTGGACGCCGGAGGAAATGCCGCCTGCCAGAAGCGTGCCTTCAAATTCCGGGGAATTTCCGAGTTCGTAGAGGGCGTGTCCGGCTTCGTGGATGCTGCTGAAGAGTGCTTGATCCAAGTGGTCTTCATAGACGCGGGTGGTAATTCGTACGTCGTCTATGGAGAAGTTGGTCATGAACGGGTGCAGGGTGGTGTCTTGCCGTCCCCGTTGGAAGTCGTACCCCATTCGTTCTACGACTTTACGGGTAAATTCTAGTTGCTGGGATTCTGGGAAGTCTTGGTGCAAGCAGGAGTCGTCGGCGGGAGGTTGCGAGGTGATGGCTTCGACTATCGGCACTAATTCTTCACGCAGTTTGGCGAAAAGCGGGCGCAGCAGGGATACTTTCATGCCGTAGTCGCTACGATCTATCAACGGATCGGCAATGTGTTCGTAGCCGGGGAAAAAGTCGGCGTATTGCCTGCTTAATTCTAGGGTTTTTTCGAGATACGGCTCAACGGCTGCGAAATTGTTGGCTGCCCTGGCCGCAGCCCAAGCTTCGTAGCTGTCGGCTTGGTGGCGGCAGAGTGCGGACATAAAGGTTGCGGGGACTCTGGCGGCGCGATCGTAGTCTCTGCGGGCGATGCGGATCAGGCTGGCTGCGGTGGAGTCGTAGGGGAGGGTTTGTTCGTAGAAACGCAAGTCTTCTAGGAGTTCACCTATTTTGGGGTCGGTAAATTTTTCGTGGGATATTTGTTTGAGAGTAGCCAACTGGCGGCCTCTGGCATTTGCACCTTTGGCGGGCATATAAGTTGATTGATCCCAATGCAGCAGCGACGAGGCTGATTCGATGTCGTTAACTTCTCTGAGGTGGGCTGCCAGTTGAGCGAATTTTGCTTGAGTTTTGTCTAGGGTTTGCATGATTGGGGTTTATGGTGCTGTTTTGCCTACAAAGGTTGCAGTGCGGCATCCGTCTCCATCAATCATTGCTACCCTGAAATCAAGCTAAAAACCGCACTTCTTCCCGTATTGTACGCAATTTAGAGTCATTTTTGCACAATTTCCGGTATTTATGCGGATTGAGTTCGATCGCCTTGGATAAGTTTTCGATCGCCAGCCGGATGCTGCTGGCTACAAGTTCGGGGCTGTTTGTGAGTTCGCCTGCTGCTTTTTCCAGGGCGTAAACGCAAGCTTTTTGATAGTACAGGTTGGGATCGTCGGGTGTGAGTGCGATGATTTTATCGTAGGAGGCGATCGCTTCGGTAAATCGTTGAATTTTTTTGAGGGCTATGGCGCGGTTGTACCAGGCTTCGGTGTTGTCTGGCTGCAACTCTAAGGTTTTGTCCCAAGAGGTGACTGCTTCTTCAAAGCGTTCTAAGTTGGCAAGGGCTAAGCCACGGTTGTACCAGGTTTCGCTGTTGTCTGGCTTGAGTGCGAGGGCTTTGTCCCAGGATGCGATCGCTGATTCAAATTGTCCCATTTGTGCGATCGCCCTGCCGCGTTTGTTCCAGGCTTCGGCGGAATTCGGCCGCAGTTGCAGGGTTTTGTCGTAGGAGGCGACGGCTTCGGGGTATAGTTTTTCATCGGCTAGGGCTAAGCCGCGGTTGTACCAGGCTTGATGCAAGTCTGGTTTGAGTTCGATCGCTTTGTCGTAGGAGGTGATCGCCGCTGTATTTTGGTCGGATTTTCTTAGGGCGAATGCTTTGTTGTACCAAGCTTCGCAGTAGTCTGGTTTGATGGCTATAGCTTTCTCGTAGGAGGCGATCGCTTCTGATAATTTCTCTAAGCTGACGAGGGTGTTACCGCGGTTCGTCCAAGCTTCGGGGTAGCTGGGGTTGAGTTGGAGCGCCTTTTCGTAGGATGCGATCGCTTCTGAGAGTCTGTTGATCTTCCGCAAAACGTTGGCCCGATTATACCACGCTTCGGGATTGTTTGGTTTGATTTTTAGGGATTGGTTGTAGGCTGCGATCGCTTCTTCTAGCTGGCCCAATTTTTTGAGGGCTACGCCTTGGTTGTACCACGCTTCATAAAATTTTGGTTCAAGTTCGATCGCTTCTTGCCAAGATTCGATCGCAGCTTGGAATCGTCCCATTGCTTCTAGGGCGTTGCCGCGTTCGTATAAGGTTTGAGCCTTTTGGGTGTTGACTGCTATGGATTTTTCCCCTGAGTCGATCGGCTTTTCTATGCTGGCTAATTTTTGCAAGGGGTTTCACCTCTTTATTTTCTGTCTAATTGATTCTTTTCTTTTTTATATGCGATATTTTTCGCCTGTGAGTGCTTTTGATCGCGACTATTTGGTTATTTATGGCAATTTTACAGGAATTTGGGGACTTTTTCAATTTTTTTCATTATAATTCTAGATATGGGATTTGTAGGTATAGATTAATACTATTTTTTTTATATGACTGCGTTGAAAATAGGAAAGGGCGATCGCGCTGAGGTGTGACAAACCTCACCCAAGATATCATTTTAACGTAACCCTTTTGAGCGATCGGCGGTTGAAACCGCGTCGATTCAAGCGAAGTCCGCCTTTGCAGACTAACAAATAAGAGGGATATTTAAGGTAGATATGGTTTACCGTCAGCTATAGTATAAATGTCTTCTTCTGGGTCGAGTATCGAA
The DNA here is from genome assembly GCF_036700365.1 of Microcoleus sp. w2-18bC1. Taxonomy (NCBI): domain Bacteria; kingdom Bacillati; phylum Cyanobacteriota; class Cyanophyceae; order Oscillatoriales; family Microcoleaceae; genus Microcoleus; species Microcoleus sp. w2-18bC1. The sequence continues at coordinate 43,769 of NZ_JAUBOS010000035.1, read as the reverse complement.
CGAAAATTAGGATTGATCGCTACTGTTTTAATCCATTCAGGGTCGTGGAATGGCACGCCATCAGCTAAAGTGTAGATATCTTCTGCTGAGTCTCTCAGAGAATCAAAGGCTGGATTGCGGATCGCAGCTTTTAGCGATTCATATTCTTCTAGTTTTGCTTTGTTAATTAGGGCGGCTTCTAGTGCTTCTAGTCGCTTCAGATCGGCATAAGTAATGATAGCAGCGATCGCCCTTCCTTCCTGTTCTATGACAATTCGTTCTCCAGTATCCTCGACACGGGCGATGAGTTCGGGAAATCTGTCATTGGTTACGGTTACATTTAGTTGAGTCATCTTTTACCTCGCTACTAATTCTTATATCATATCGTGTCCGCTAGCTTCGGTTGAAAAGTGTTTTTGATGCTGTAGCGGCGGGTTTTACCAACAATAACTGCCTAAAACCGACAATCTCGTAAACCCGCCCCGCCCAAGGGCAAATCTCTATTCTTGAATCAAGGCTTGAAACCGAGTATGCGATCGAATGCTGTCAAAATCCGAGTCAGTTTTTGCCATTTCTCGCCATTCGTCAGGGTTCAGATTGATGGCTTGCTGCAAATTCTGAATCGCTTGGTCGATCTGACCTTGGAGCGCATAGCAGACAGCTTTATTATAAAATGAGTAGTCATCATCTGGTTTGATTTCTAAGGCTTTGTCGTAGGAAGCGAGCGCTGCTTCTAAGAAGCCTAATTTACCCAGTGCATTGCCCCGATTGTTCCAGGCTTTGTCGTCATCTGGTTTGAATTCTAAGGCTTTGTCGTAGGAGGCGATTGCCTCTTTTAACCTACCTAAAGTAACCAGTACATTGCCCCTATTGTACCAGGCTTTGTGGTCATCTGGTTTGAATTCTAAAGCTTTGTCGTAAGAGGCACTCGCATCTTCTAATCTTCCTAATTTACACAGTGCAATGCCCCGATTGTTCCAGGATTCGTGATAATCTGGTTTGAATTCTAAGGTTTTGTCGTAAGAGGCGACCGCAGCTTCTAAGAAGCCTAAATTATACAGTGCAATGCCTCGATTGTTCCAGGCAACATGATAATATGGTTGGAATTCTAAGGCTTTGTCCCAGGAGGCGATCGCAGCTTCTAATCTTCCTAATTTACCCAGTGCATTGCCCCGATTGTTCCAGGCGTCGTGATAATCTGGTTTGAATTCTAAGGCTTTATCGTAGGAGGCGATCGCAGCTTCTAAGAAGCCTAAATTATACAGTGCAATGCCCCGATTGTACCAGGCTTCGTCTTTATCTGGTTTGAATTCTAAGGCTTTGTCGTAGGAGGCGATCGCTTCTTCCAATCTTCCTAAATTACGCAGTGCAATGCCCCGATTGTACCAGGCTTCGTGGTCATTTGGTTTGAATTCTAAAGCTTTGTCGTAGGAGGCGATCGCAGCTTCTAATCTTCCTAAAATATACAGTGCAATGCCCCGATTGTACCAGGCTTCGTGGTCATTTGGTTTGAATTCTAAAGTTTTGTCGTAGGAGGCTACCGCATCTTCTAATCTTCCTGCATTATACAGTGTATTACCCCGATTGTACCAGGCTTCGTGTTGATCTGGTTTGAATTCTAAGGCTTTGTCGTAGGAGGCGATGGCCCTTGTATATTGTTCGGCAAAATTATACAATAAAGCCTGTTCGTAAAACAATTGAGCTTTTCGTTCTGGTGTTTGCCCATCTTCATCAATTAAAGTTTGAATCCTCACCAATTCCCGTTTCCGTTCTTCAGGAGTTAAAGATAAATAATCTTCTGATTTCCATCTTTGCGAACAAGCTTGCATTGATTCGGTTTGCAAGCTTTCTTTATCCATCGACAACTTAAATAAGCTCGATCGCCAATCAAAGAAATCCGGGGCTCGCTGGATCAAATAATTGACTGCAAAACGAGGCAAAATAAACACAAAACAAATTTTAAAATCATCTCTAAACCTTTCCCGCTGCTGGTTTAAATTAATTAAAACAGGCGGCACACCCCGCCAACTATAAGAATAAATATCCTTGCTTTCCCATCCGATATCTTTTTTTTCTTTCTCATATTCATAAAGTGAATATTCTAAGCCTTTCACAAACAGGATATTAATTGCATCTCGTTCTGGCAAATCTTCAATTATCTTATAAAAATTATAAACCGACTCATCCAGCGCCAAAACTTCAATCTTTTGCGGCACATCTGCTTGAACTTTCGCAATCAAGCGTTCACCTTCCGCGGGCGAACACTCAACAAACAACAACCGGAAACCATTTGTCCGTTTGAGAGTCCGTACCAGAGTTTGATATTCTTCCTCTGGTTCTGCTTCTGGTAAATCCGCATCCCAATCAATTATTTCGGCTGTCATGGCTGAAGTATAGCGACTGCTTCCGTAAATTCCTGAATGCCTTTAATTAGGGGGTGAACGTCATACCAATTCTGCATTTCTTCATCATCATCATAGTATCGATATTCCAAAATACAGCGGTTAAATAGCAACTTGCGGTGCAGTTCGTCATTGACTATCCGGCGAGAAACAGATACTTTCGCTAAAATTGACCAGTCATCTTTGTCGGCGGTTCTGCGGTAAATATTCCGCAAGTTCGTAATCGCCCTTTGCGCCGCTTTTGCAGTAATTGGCAACTCTTGGGTGCGATTTATAGCTTCTTGCAACATCGACAGTAAATTCCTGACGTGACCCCCACTCATCAAGCACAGCTTTTCTAGCGTTTCTCTGGTGTCAAACCATTCTGTTTCTAATTCTAAAGATAAATCTGGAGCGACTTGTTTCACCCGCTTCTCAATAACCTCTTTCATTTTAGCAAGTCCCGCTTGATTAACTTCACCGCTGGGATTGCGTAGCATAATCATCGGCAGGACTTGCGGAGCATTATTATAATTATTGCTCAAATCGGCCGCGCGGTTGGAATGCACCATCGAAATCGGTACGGTGTAAACGACATGACAATCTAAAGCTTTGAGTTGTTCGCTGCGGTCTAAAAAAATTTCGTCAAGATTGCTGCGCGCCCCTCCGTCTTTAGAAAACGGCACAATCTTATCTAAATTATCGGCAATTATTGCCAGTTGCGAATATTTATCTGGCAACTTTTTTTTAGCATCGCGAATAAACTGATTCAGCGCATCAATCAGGGTTGTGGTGTAGGGATTAACTTTTTCTCTAATTTTTTGGCGCAGACTCGGTTCGGTTCTCACATTCGCCGTCAGTTTGGAAAACTGAGCAATTTGCATTTCTAAGCTCAAGGTTTCAAAAGACACTTCTGTCAAAGCTAAATCTTTTAAATCGTTCCAGCGGTTTTTCATCCAATCGAGCAAAGGTTTGGAGTCAGCATCTTTAATTATTTCTAACAAGTGTCTGGTGCAAGCCAGTAAAATATCTGTATATTCAGTATCTTCGGGATTAATATCTTGTTCGTCAGCCGCGAAATAAACTACAAAATAGCCTTGTTCTTTTAAATATTTTTCTAGCCTCCGCAATTCGGTTGATTTTCCCCCACCGAAATGTCCAGCATACAATTGACACGTCATCTCTTGGGAACGCTGAATAGAGCTACCCAAGTCTAAAGTAATATTGTCATCTCCCCGCACTTCTCGACAGTCAACATATCGCGGGTCGCCTGCAGGCAAAGGATAATATGGGTTGCAAGCATTGAAGAGGTTTGTTAGTAATTTTTCGGAATTTTGAGTCATAATTTGATATTTATTTTAAAATATTTAATTTTGGTTTCACCACTTACACAACACCACCAAAGAAACCGGGTTTTTTACCGAATCTGCGCGTTACAACGAAGTTTTTTCGTAAAAAACCCGGTTTCTGATCCCCCATGCGTAAGTCCTAAGAATGCTGCTGCACCCTACTTTTAAGCTTGGTATTTTTTCAGAATAGCAACTTTTTCGGGGAAGATTTCGATCGCCATTTTGTCATCATAACGAGTCGCGAGCGATCGCCTCACCTCGCCCAAAAACAGTGGCTGCGACAGCCCAGGTTCAGGATGTACCACTGTACGAACCCGGATTGTCATGTAGTCTCTGCCCCGCCCAGAGCGCCCTGGAGAGTACAAATCCGCAGCCGCTTGCTGCATCGTTGCTTCTAATTCCGATTCGGTGATCGTAGGTGGCACAGTAACTACTGTTTGAGCGCCGCCAGTATCGTAAACTAAAGAATAGCGAACTGCACCCGGAATTTCTGTACGAGAAAACAGTCCCAAACCCAGACCAAATATACTCGCAGCAATTACGCCCATAAAGCTTGTCACTCCTACCAATCGGAAGCGAAAACCCCATTTGAAGATAAATGCTATAACTGTTAAAATAGCCAAAGCTACTGTCAGAATTCCCGCCCATTGGGCGTACATTAAAAGGTTAGAATTTACGCTCATTTGATGATTTGTTGACTGTTGACTGTTGACTGTTGATATTAGTTACCGCTACTCGATGCCCAATGCCCAATGATTAATTAAGCGTTTCGGGCCACAAGCAGATAAGTCATCATATCGCCTTTCCCCTTCACGGGAATCACGCCACGCTCCTCAAAAACGTACTTACCCCGCAAGCGTTCGTAGGTAGCAACTGTCACCTGAATGCTGCCGGGGACGCCTTGAGATTCCATCCGGGAAGCTGTATTTACCGTATCTCCCCACAAATCGTAAGTAAATTTTTTAGTACCGATTACCCCAGCTTCTACCGGGCCTGTGTGGATGCCGATGCGGATGCTGAGTGGCTGACCTCCCTTGGTATGTATCTTAGTCATTGCTGCTTGAATTTCCAGCGCCATTTCGGCGATCGACTCGGCGTGATCCTCGCTGGGCGTCGGCAAACCGCCAACCACCATATAAGCATCGCCGATCGTCTTAATTTTCTCAAGTCCGTAGCGCTCGGCCAACTCGTCAAAAGCCGAAAAAATCTCGTTGAGCAACTCCACCAATTGGGCCGGCGATAAATGAGCCGAAAGCTTAGTAAAACCGACCAAATCGGCAAACATCACTGTTACCTCAGCGAAACTGTCGGCGATCGTAATTTCCCCGTGTTTGAGGCGCTGTGCGATCGCCCTCGGTAAAATATTTAACAGCAAACGCTCAGACTTTTCCTTTTCCTGCGCCAACTCATGTAAATATGCCTGTTCCTTATCCCGCAGTCGCTTCTTTTCCAGACAAGCGCTAATCCGAGCCTTAAGCAATACCGGATTGAACGGTTTAGAAAGATAATCCTCCGCGCCCAACTCTATACACCGGACGATACTGTCGATATCGTCCACCGCCGAAATCATAATCACCGGGATATGGCGCAACTTTTCATCCGCCTTCAGACTTTCGAGCACTTGATAGCCGTTCATTTGCGGCATCATAATGTCTAGCAGAACCAAATCAAAAGGCTCTGTTCGCAACATTTCCAGAGCTTGGAGACCATCTTCAGCAACAGTCACCAGATGGCCTTGACGCTGAAGTCGGCGGGCCAGCAAATCGCGGTTTACCTCATTGTCGTCAACAACCAGCACGCTGCCCTCGTCACCTTTCATGTCAGGGCCTCTTTCAGAAGAGTTTCAATTTTACCCAAAAGTCGGGGAAACTCGACCGGTTTAGTGTCATAGTCATTGCAGCCTGCAGCCAGACACTTTTCACGATCGCCCGCCATTGCGTGAGCCGTCAGCGCAATCACCGGAATCCTGCTAGTTTCAGGAGCCGCCTTAATTTGCTGCGTTGCTTGCCACCCGTCTAGAACCGGCAGACTCATATCCATCAGAATCAAATCCGGTACTTTCGCGAGCGCCATCGACACTCCCTCAGCACCGTCAACAGCAATAAAGACCTCGTGTCCCTTGCGGGCCAGACGCCTGGAAAGCATATCCCTATTCATTTCGTTATCTTCGACCAACAGGATTTTAGCCATTGGTGTTCTCCTTGCCTTTCGAGTCGTACCTGCGATCGAACCTGTCATTCACTATAGAGCGAACATCGCGCAACAAACTATCGCAACTGTAGACTCCCTTTTGTAGCACCCGCTCGACGTAGCCGTTTAGCTGCTGGCTTTCAGCCGGTGTCAAGTTTTTCCCCGTGATCACAACAATCGGTATAGGATCTCCCGAATGAGATTTGCGAATTTCGCTGAGCAACTCAAAACCATCCATTTCTGGCAACATCAAATCCAGTAATATCAGGTGCGGGCGAGCAACTTTTAGCCGATCGAGAGCAGCGCGTCCGCTGTCAGCTTCCGTTACTGCCCAGCCTTGTGTTTCTAGTACGCATCGCAGTATTTCGCGCGTGGCAACGTCGTCTTCCACAATGAGAATCTGACAGGTCAAATTGTTACTTGCAACGCCGTCTTGGTCGCGTCGGTACTTGTTCAACAAGGCAGCCAGCCGTTTGCCGTCCACTGGTTTGGTGAGGTAGTCCGAGGCACCCAATGCAAAGCCGAGGCTTTTGTTGCCCACAAAGGATAGCAGGATTACGGGAATTTCGGCAAGGTCAGGGTCTGCCTTCAGCGCTGAGAGTACCGCCCAGCCGTCCATTCCGGGCATGATCACATCCAGGGTGATGGCGTCTGGCCGTAGTTGCTTAGCGAGCCGGAGAGCTTGCTCGCCACCGCCGGCGACTTCTACGTGCAGTCCTTGGCGACTGAGGGCGCGCTCGATTAAATCCCGCGAGATCGGGTCGTCGTCAACTACCAGCACCGTGCCGACAGCGGGGGCATCGGGAGGGCTAATGCTGTCGTGGACTTTGTTGGGGATTTCCGGATGTGTGATGGCTTTGGGCAAGAGCACGGTGAAAGTGGTGCCGGAGCCCAAGGTGCTGCTGACCTCAATGCTGCCGCCCATCATTTGACAGAAGCGCTGGCTGATTGCTAGTCCCAAACCGGTGCCACCGTACTCGCGGGTAGTCGAGGCATCACCTTGGGTGAAAGGTTGGAAAACTCGCTGCAATTGCTCTTGTGTCATGCCGATGCCGGTGTCGGCGACGCGGAAACTTAAAAATTCGGAGTTGGAAATTAAAATTTCGGAAGATTCCTCTTGATTTTTCATTTTTAATTGTTCATTTTTAATTCTTTCCACTCCGATCGCAATTTTCCCGTTTTGTGTGAACTTGGCAGCGTTGCTGAGCAAATTAAGCAGCACTTGCCGCACTTTTGTCATGTCCGCGTGCATGGTGTCGAGGTTGTCTGGACAGTACACTTCTAGGGTATTACCGTTTTTCTCGACCAGCGGCCTGGCCGTGGCAACAGCACTTTCAATTAAGGTATGAATGTCGAATGTTTCTAAGTAGAGATCCATTCGGCCTGCTTCAATTTTAGAAATATCTAGGATGTCGTCAATCAGGGACAGCAGGTGTTTGCCGGCGCTGCAGATTTTTTCGAGGTCGGGGACGGATTCGCAACTGCCCAATTCTTCGGCTTCTTCTTTAAGCATTTCGCTGTAGCCGATGATGGCATTGAGGGGTGTGCGAAGTTCGTGGCTCATGTTGGCGAGAAATGTGCTTTTTGCCCGGTTGGCTGATTCTGCTGCTTCTAGGGCCAACTGCATGGCGGATTCTGCCTGTTTGCGATCGGTGATGTCTTGGACTGTGCCTTCGTAGTACAAAACGCTGCCGTTTTCGTCGCAGATACTGCGCGCGTTTTCGGAAATCCAAATCGTGCTACCGTCTCGGCGGTATATTTGGGATTCAAATTTTGACACTTGGTGGCGCGCGCCCAATAGGGCCATAAACTCGGCGCGCCGATGGGGGTTAACGTAAAATTGACGGTTGATATCGGTGAGTTCCGCGAGCATTTGGGTACAGGATTCGTAGCCGTAAATTCGGGCTAGTGCGTTATTGCCGCTGAGGTAGTGCCCGGTCGGCGTTGTCTGGAATATGCCTTCGACTGCGTTTTCAAAGATGCTGCGGTATTTTGTTTCGGATTCTCTCAAGGCTGCTTCTGCTCGCTTGCGCTCTAGGGCATTGGCGAGCATTTCTCCTACCATTTTTAGCTGTGTGGATATTGTGGATATTTCGGTGGCTCGACCTGCTGTTTGCTGTAAGCCCTCGAATCCGATAAATCCTACTAGGTTTTTACTACAAATTAGGGGAATAATTATCAAGGATTGAATATTTCTTAGCTGTTCTTTTAATTCTAAATTATTTAGGGAAGCGTCACTCGAAGGTATTAAGGCGGTTGCTGTTTGATTGATTGTTTGGGATGGGGATTCTGTCTGGAATTCGCCTGAATTGTGACCGATCAAATAGCCAATTTCGGCGATTGCTGGGGGCGGGAGTTCGCCGATTTCTGGAATATAGAGGCATTCGGCGCGATCGAGTTTTTCTGCGATCCAAGGGATTTGTGCGATCTCTATTGGTTTGTCGGTGCTGTTTTTGACTGCCGGAATGCTTTCGCCGCACCACTCGTAGGTTTTGTGGGCGCGGGTTTTGTCGAATGATAACAGGTAGATGTAACTGCGGTCAAACCCGCTCAAGGTGGAGATCGATTGCAGGGTTCGATCGATGCTTTTATCTATTTCTGATAAGGGCTGGCTGATGAAATGGGTTGACAAACGGGCAATCAACTGAGCGAATTCTATTCGATACTGCAAAGATTGTTCTACTTTTTTGAGTTTTGTAACGTCTCGAAAGCTCCAGACCCTACCGACTGTTTTCGCTCCGACTTTTGAGGGCAACGAATTTAATTCAAGAATTCTTCCGTCTTTAAATTCTAATAATTCGCTGATTTGAGTATCTGAATCTGCCGACACTTTAATCACGTTTGGGAGAAATCTTTGCGGGTATTTTAATTGTTCCCTGTCGAAGGGGAATCCTGTTTTGAGCGTGTTTTTGAGTATGGCTAAGGTCGATCGGCTCAACTTTCCTTGGCTGGAGGACAAGCCCCACATCTCTATAAATTTCTGATTATAATTACATATATTGCCGTTTCTGTCAACCGCCAGAATTCCTGCATCTGTAGATTTTAGAACTGCTTGCAGTATCGAGAGCGATTGCTTGTATTCTCTAATGTCAAAAAACATCAAGACTGATATTTCGCTGCCCTCAACTGCGGGATAGAAAAAATAGGAAACTGGTAACATCTTGCCGTCGCTACACAAAAACTCGTCGTCCCAATTGTTGCAACGTTGACTGGAAGCGATCGCCTGTTGTAAATCTAGTGTAGGTGCGATCTTCCCATCTTCAGTATTGCTGGGTGACTGTTTCGTAGCCATCAAAACTTGGGATTTGTTACCTTTCTTTTGCTTCCCGATGCGTTCTAGCAGAGAAATGCCTGCAAGTTCCGACTCTCGCCACCCCAGCAAGCGTTCTGCCTCTGGATTCACCGAGATTACACAGCCCTTCGCGTCAAGGATACATAATCCCGCTCCCAAGTTGTTGAGACTCATCGGCAGTCGATCGAATTCTGAAGCTGTTGGAGAGTCTTTAGGGGACTGGGGCGAGGAGGCAAAATCCTGCTGCGCCATCGACTGGGAACTCAAACAAGCTTGCAGCAGCGGTTCCTGCTGGCTCCGGGTTCCGTCGTAGCTACAACTTACCTGCTCTAAGAATAGCTGCCACTGCTCGGCAGTGGGAGGGGGAGACTCGCTGGCTAAACCGAGCTGTTCGAGTTGGCGCTGGAGGTCGGGATGCATAATTTCTGGCGCTTTGTAGGCAACTTTCTACAGTATATCTTTTTAATTAATAATATTATATATACGCAGCTATACAGTTAGTCGAAAGCTACGGGATCAAGCAAATCCTAGGTTTGATCGAAAAGCCTATTGAGCATCTCTGCTCTCCAAAAAACTTTAAACTGCGCTAATTATATCCTAACGGCTTTAATGATTTGGCTATATGTTTAAAATCTCGATACCTGCTAGCGAAAGAATCAGCGAATTGCGGAGGCTAATAAAACTGGCAACGCTCGAAAAGAAATGTCAATAAATTATTATTTATCAGAATTTTCGGTTAAAATTGAAAGGTCGGTGAAAATAGCTGGCAGTCGAATGATAAAGGTAGAACCTTTGTCCACCTCGCTGAATGCGGTAATGTCTCCGCCCATCATTTCGCAGAATTTCTTAGTAATCGTCAGCCCCAAACCAGTGCCGCCGTACTTCTTAGTAGTTGAGGAATCGGCTTGGGTGAAAGGCTCAAAGATTCTGGCTAACTGTTCGGGACTCATGCCAATGCCGGTATCTTTGACCGTAAAAATGATCCAATCTTGAGCGGAAGATAAGAGAGACAAGCTATTTTCAGCTTGGCCACCTCCTCTATACGCTCCCAGTTTTTTGCCTTTGTTTGCAGCGTCGGCGGGGATTTCGCCGGATCGGGTAACGGCGAAGGTAATCGCACCGGAGCAAGTAAATTTCGCGGCATTGCTGAGGAGGTTGAGCAGAGACTGCCGGAGTTTAGTCAAGTCTGTCTGCATCGAGCCAATATCCTCGGAGCATTGTATTTCTAGGATATTGCTATTTTTGTCTGCCATCGGCGCGATCGTGGCAACTACTTCCTCAACCAGAGTTGGAATGGTGAAGGTTTCGACGTGCAAGTCGGTGCGGCCTGCTTCAATTTTGGTCAAGTCGAGAATATCTTTAATCAGCGCGAGTAGGTGCTGACCGGCCGTGTTAATTCTCTGGAGGTCGTCGATGAACTCTTCGGCACCAAGGTCTCGGGCGTCTTCTTGCAGAATCTCGCTGTAGCCAATGATGGCGTTGAGGGGGGTTCTGAGTTCGTGACTCATGTTGGCGAGAAAAATGCTTTTAGATCTATTTGCAGCTTCGGCGGCTAATGCGGCCCGGCGGAATTCTTCGGAACGCAAGCGTTCGGTGATGTCGGTGGTCATGATTAAAACGCACTGAGTGCTGCCGAGGTGGATGAGTTCCACTGACAGCAGCCAGTCACGCACTTCGCCAGCTTTGGTGCGAATTTTGATTTCTTGGTTGCTGATCGAATTTTGTGATTGCAAAATCTGGGCGAGCCTCCCCCCGTCTTCTGAATTGAGAAATATACCTAAGTCGCTGGGAGTGCGGCCGATAAATTCGTGCCGCAGCCAGCCTAATGAGCGCAAAAAGCTTTCGTTGGCATCGAGGAAGCATCCATCTGTGAGGGTGCAGATGCTGATCCCGACTGGGGAGGCGTGAAAGGCCTTGGAAAATCTTTCTTCTGAAGAACGCAGCGCGGCTTCGGCTTGCTTTCTGTCTGTGATGTCTTGGACGGTGCTGGTGATGTAGAGGGAGTTGACGTCGGCTTGTTCGTAGACTGTGCGGTTGCTACCGTCGGGGAGTATGAGCCTGTAATCGATACTGTAAGGTTGTTGCTGAAATAAAGCGGCTTCGATCGAGGTTTTGACTAATTCTCTGTCTTCAGGGTGTACGTATTCCAAGAAGGCTTCCAGGCTGGGTTCAAAAGTTCCCGGTTGCTGTCCCAGGATGCGGTAAATTTCCTCTGACCACCGCAATTGCTGGCCGTTGCGGTCTAAGTCCCAGTTGCCTAGCTGGGCGATGCGCTGGGCGTTGGCGAGGCTGGCTTCGCTGGCGCGCAGGGAGGCTTCTGCTTGGTGGCGTTCGGCGACGGTGGCGGCTAAGACTAAGCCGGTGACGGCGATGACGGCGATGAAGGCTTGCAGGGATAACAGCGCTTGGGGGATACTGCTGGCGTGTTTGAGGAAGGGGCCGCTGCCTCGGGCGATACCCCAGATGGCGAAGCCGCAGAGGATGAGGTTGGAGAGGGCGGTGTAGCGCTGACCGAATCGAAAAGCAGCCCAAACTACTAGGGGAAATGGTAAGTATTCGAGGGGATAGCGGGCGTAGGCGGCGCGGGTGCGGGAGCAAAAGACGAGCCATCCGACTGCTAGTAGCAGCAGCAGCCAAATCGCTCGTTCAGCTATCTGTTTGCGATGGGTGGGGACTTTGGGCAATTGTTGCCACGTCAGCAGCAGCGGGGCGACGAGCACAATTCCCATAGCGTCTCCGACCCACCAAGTCCCCCAAATCGTGCCAAAATCGCTCCAGCTAGATATACCACTCAGGCATACGAGGATGCTGCCGATGGTGGAGCTGATCAGGGTAGATCCCAAGGCTGCTAGCCCGACTATTCCTAAAACGTCTTTGAGCCGATCGAGCCCGGCGCTAAAGTTAAGGCCTTGGAGTAGATAAGTTCCCGTCCACGCTTGCAGGCTTCTGGCGCCTGCCGAGATCAATGCCGTGACGATGTTGGCCGACGGTACGTTCATGCTGAACAGGAAGCCTCCGATCGCGATTCCCGGCCACAGTTGTCGCCCAAACAGCAGCAGGGCGACTTGGGCAATTCCTGCTGCTGGCCACATCGGGTAAATTTCTGAACTGAGGGTGAGGGTGGAAATGGCGAATTGTGATGCCCAATAGTAGACCAGGGCGATCGCGCCTACTGCGAGGAAGTACCGCCAGGAATGTCCTTTGATTGCGTTAAGGAACTTTGTCTGCATTGTCGTTTGGGGAAAAGGTGGACGGTTGTTGGGATCTCAGGATGTGGCACGGGACAGGCACAGGGTAGAGAAAATGTTTCTATTAGGTGATAGTAGGTCATGGGTGGTAGGTAGTGGGAGAAGCTTTTGAGCTAACTTTTTGTGGTGCCGTTGAGGGAGCGGTTTTTTTGTTTGATCAAATCTGCCCATGAATTTCGGGAGTATCGCTTTTTTGTAAATATATCTCTAATGGCTAAGCAATTGGTTTGTAAATTTTGGTTTTTGTTAAAAATTTATTATCGAGCGAGAGCGGGTGTCTTTTTGTATCGGGCCATCGTAACTCAATTTACCCTAACATCTTGCACCATGATCAATAATACCTAAAATACCAATAACAGCGACGTAAAATCTCTGCTTTTAGGTAAGTTTCGGGCAATAAACACGGTTTCTGATTAGAATTGCAGGCTGTAGTGATTTTCACTAGATTTTTAACCATCAATCGAGGTTTTAAGTTTTTCGATCGAATACAGTGAAAGCGGATATATTACAGGAAAAAAAATTTTTTTGTCTATTTCTCTTTGGCTGTTGCAATATCTAAGGTTAGTGTCAAACGCTCTTGAGATTCTTTAAGCGCGTCTTGGGGGTTGCGGCCGAGAAGGGTTGCCTCTATGGCGCGACCGAGGTTTTCTGACAGGCGGGAGTAACCTGATATAATGGGTCGCGCTCTGGCTGACTTCATTTGTTCTAAAAATACTCGCAAAACAGGGTTTTTTTCCACAAAGCTTTGATAAGCTTGGCTCTGTCTCGATTTTAAGTTAATGGGTAAATAACCTGTTCCCAATGCCCATGCTGTTTGGAATTCTTCACCTATAACGTATTCTAAGAATACTAGGGCTGCTCGCTCTCGTTCTGGCGAGGTTTTCATTAAAAATATGTTTTCACCCCCTACGACGGCTGCAGGGCGTTTGAGGAGCGGTAAAGGCATTGCTGCGTAGTCGATCGCGCTTTGCTGCAACTGTGCTAGCGTCCACGGCCCGGTGATTTGCATGGCGACTTTCCCGGCGATGAAATTGTCGAGTTCGTAACCGCGTTCGGGTGCTGACAATATTGCTGAACCTTCTTTTAACAAGTCGCTCCACAATTCTAAGGCGGCGTGAGAACCGGGATTATCTATTTGGGGTACAGGATTTTGAGGTATTTCGCCTTTGAGTTCGCCGCCTGCGCTGAACATGAATGGCAGCCAGGTAAATACTGTCCATTCTCCTTTGCCTAGGGGGAGCACTATGCCGTGTTGGTCTGTGCGGCCGTCTCCGTTGGTGTCTTGGGTGAGCGATCGGGCTACTTGCTTTAATTGCGCCCAATTCTGCGGCACTTTTTTGATTCCTGCTGCTGCAAATAAGCTGGGACGGTAAAATATGGCGACGTTGTTTGTGCCTAGGGGAACTGACCAAGTATGTCCGCTGAGTTCCATTGACTCGAAGAGTGCCGGGTCAATTTCGGCTTTCCGGGGCGATTTGTCGAGCCAGTTTTCTAAGGGTTCAATTGCGTCGAGTTCTGCTAGTTTTCCTGCAATTGAGGGGCCATTCCACAGCAAATCAGGCGGTGCATTTCCAACTATTGCTGTTAGTATTTTTGGTAGTTGTTGGTCGGGCTGACCGATGTAAACTGGTTTGATCTGGATATTGGGATGTGTTTTGTTGAATTGGTCTGTGAGGGTTTGAAATACGTCGCGGTTTGGCGGGGGATTGATGCCGTGCCACAGTGTGAGTTCGAGCGGCTCGCCGTTTTTTGATGCGGGTGTGATGCTGTTTTGACAGCCGCTTAATATTAGCAGATTTAAGGTAATTAAAATGCAGATCGCTAGTTTGAGTTGTCTTTTAGTTGCTTTGAATAATTTGGATAATATCATTTTTTATTTAGATTCAGGGAAGAAATTTTTTTTAACCGCAGATGAACGGGGATGGACGCGGATAGTTAGAGGTTGGTAAAAGGAGCTAAATCTTGAAAATCTGCTGGTAGCTGATTTCTTTCTCCATCGGAGGTGTTTTGAAACAAAACGGTGAAAGCTCCTGCTCCTAGTCTATCTTGCGGTCACATCCGATAGCAAGGAATTTCTGTCAGGTGCGATCGATCTTTTACTAAATGAGGAACTGTAACAGGCGGAAATTCTGGCAATTTGCTTAATAGCGATTCGCTGACTTGTTCCTGTTCTGCGCTCGAATCGTTGCAGGTCATGTAAGCACGATAACTTGGCAGCGCAACAATTTTACCAGAATTAGCTAAAATTATTATTTTTTGAGGGTGGGCATTGCTTATGATTAAAGCCTCGGGGTGCTTTGTATCCTTGGGCTAAGATTGATTGACCAGTACAAGGAGCGTCTACTATTACTAAAATAGCAGTTTTTGGGAAATTTTTCCAGAGTATTTTTGAATCGAGGTTCGGGACGACCCATGATTTAATTGAGTAGCGCCTGACGTTGAAAATCAGGATTCATGCGCTTGCCTATGACTTCGTTGCGAAAGAGTCATAAGAGTAATTCTGGGTTTAAAGTTTTCCAGGTAAATACACTTTTTTTTTTGTTTTATATAAAGAATGGATGTGAAGTGATGGGCGAAGTTAAAGCAAAGGTAAAGTTAATTAATGCAGTAGATGAAGTCCTTGTGTGTCGCGGACTGTTATCTGTTGAGTCTAGTTTACCTGAGTGCCAGTCGATTTTAGATTTTAGATTTTAGATTTTAGATTAAAGAATTGAAGCATTGACCCCACGGATGAATTTGGGGGCTTGTATCCTAGATGATTCCGACTTGTGCGATCGGCAAAAAGGCGATCGCACAAGTCGGAACTATCGTCGATGTGTATAATTGAGGAGGAAACTACCATGATTGGAGTCCTAGACGCATTGGGAGCTATAAACCCGCTTGATTGGTAGATTTCTTGTTTTGACAATTCAAGACCGTATCTAGAGGAATCACGGTTAATTCACGCCTACACGCTCTAACTGATGACTGCTAACTACTTACTAATAACTAAAAATATATGAAAATTGTCTTTTTTGGCACTCCCGATTTTGCTGTTCCTAGTTTATCCAGTTTGCTAAGTCACCCAGAATTTGAGGTTGTGGGTGTGGTGACTCAGCCGGACAAACGCCGGGGAAGAGGGAATCAATTGATGCCTTCACCTGTAAAAGATGTGGCTTTAAATCACAGTCTCCCGGTTTGGCAGCCGCAACGAATCAAAAAAGATGCGGAAACCATTGCCAAATTGCGGGAAACGGAGGCAGATGTGTTTGTGGTGGTGGCTTACGGCCAAATTCTTTCTCAAGAAATTCTGGATATTCCTAGTTTGGCTTGCGTTAATGTTCACGGTTCAATTTTGCCGAAGTATCGCGGTGCCGCGCCGATTCAGCGCTGTCTTTTTGACGGGGAAAAGACAACAGGAATTACTACTATGCTGATGGATGCTGGGATGGATACTGGGGCGATGCTGTTGAAGGCTTTTGCTGGTATTTCACTGTTGGATAATGCTGATTCTTTGGCGGATAGGTTGGCGGAAGTTGGGGCGGATTTGTTGGTGGAAACTTTGGTGAAATTGAGGGATGACCAAATTGAAGCTGTTGTTCAAGATGATGCTGAAGCGACTTATGCGCCGATGATTAAGAGTGCAGATTATGTGCTGGATTGGTCGAAAAGTGCGATCGACCTTCACAATCAAGTTAGGGGCTTTTTCCCGGATTGCACGACGACTTTTCGCGGCAATTCTTTGAAGGTGATAGCTACTGTGCCCGTCGGGCCGGAATATTGGCTGCAAATGCCAGCGGATTTGAGAGTTTTGGAACGCGAATGGCCTGTTTTGGATCAGTTATCGGGCGCGAATGGGGAAGTTGTCAAGGTTGTAAAGGGGTTGGGAGCGATCGTCCAAACCGGTGATGGTTTATTATTATTGCGGGAGGTGCAGTTAGCGGGGAAAAAGGTGCAGTCTGGGGTGGATTTTGCGAACGGAACTCGGTTGGCTGTAGGGGAAGTTTTTGGGAATGCGGGAATTACAGATTAGATAGAACCTGGAAAGGTTTATTAGTTTGTTCCCATGTCTGAATAGATCTATAAAGTTTTGTCTCTCGGAAATGAGCAGACTCATAGGCAACCCTTAAATATTTTTCTAGTACATTTGGCTCGACTTCCTTAGAGTTACAGGAACCTAATGCTTTACAAAGTGCGATCGACAAAATAGAAATCATATCGTGACCGCAACAAACGTGCCACATATCTTGAGTATCTGTTTTTAAGTTCTCCATATTTGCTCTAATTTCTTGCTCGTCAAGTCCCGGCTTTTGAGAGTGGTTTTTCACAGTTTGAATCAACTTCGATTCATTTAATATTAATGTGCGATCATCCACAAATTTATTAAAAGCTAAATCTTCAAATTTTAAACAATAATTAAACTTTAGCGAAGCCCATCGCAAATAACCAAGAATTTTGGCACTCTGCAATAAAGTCTGGCGGATATCTTGAGCAAAACGCTCAATTTTTTCTGTTGAACCGTGTTCCCTAAGCACCTTTTCCAGTGCTGGCGACTTCAGCAGCATAGTTTCAAGATCGTGAGTATCTGTTAAAAGCAAGTTTTGACTGAGTAGAACAGTTTCTTCTAATATATCAAAATCAGCATCAACAACAGCCAAAACACCAGCAAAGTTACCTTGTTCAAGGATATTTAGCACTTGCACAGCTTTATATTTATTGTAGGCATTCTCTACACGACACTTTGTGGAGTGTACCAAGTTTGTCCATACCCGCGCATCTGTATCTCCCTCAACAATTAAAAAAGATCCAGTGTATTGAGATTGAGTTCTCAGCAGGCGAATTCTGTTGGCAATGCGATCGGGCTTAAGGTTTTGTGGATCGAGTTTAAGGTTTTGGGTCATTCAACTGGCCCTTTTAATTCCACTGTCAAATTCCAGCTATCGTCAATAATATCTGGAGAATGAGTTGCTAATAAAACATCAAAGTTTGCCAGCTTAATAATTGCTTGCAAATCTTTGAGAAACTCAACTTGCCATGCTATATGCAGCGAAAGTTCGGGTTCGTCAATGAGAACAAGCGAGTTAGCTTGAACTTTGAATAACAACTGGTAAAGCATTACCAGTTCATGCTGTTCTCCAAAAGATAAGTCTGTCGGCGACAAAGGCTTACCATCCGCCGTTGTAAAGGTAAAACCTTTCTCTTTACTGATGCTCATGTTTTTATAGAGAAATCGCTGTTTAATAATTCCTTTGAAAAGTTCTATTTTAGTAGCAAGTTCCTTGAAAACCATGAGTTTTTGTTCTACATCTTCAACATAAACTGACAGAATGTTTTTTGTGACTCCATCAATATTTTGTTCTACTTGGAAATCCGAATTCTCGTCTTTATCTAAAAGACCAGTTTCTCTGAGACGAGAACGCTTTTCCTCAATTTCATTTAATTTGTTGCGAAGTGTTTCCTCTGTTATATCCGAGGGTGCTTTGTTGTTGAAAATTCTCGCAGGAAACGTTCTTTCAAGAGACTGAGACAATGCACCGTATTCAGCTAGTTTTGCTTGAATCTCTTCTACGAGTTCCTGAGAATATATATTAACTGAGGGAATCATTAATGGATGTTTTGTGTCTACCGCTGCTTCAGGAATATTTGAGGGAGTTAACAAGCGCTGAGTTTCTATAAAACGAATATCAATCGAGCTTTTTAGTTCTGATAGCCACTTTGGTTCTTTATTAACTTTTCTTGAGATTAAATGTTTAGTCAAGTCAGTCAAGGCCTTGGCAAGATTTTGAAAGGCGATTGATTCCGAATTTTTAGTTTGTGTTTCTATACCACCTGATGACTGTAGTCTCTCCTCTGTGATATCCAAAGAAACATTTGTTTCTGCCAATGAATCTATTAATAGATTAGGTAAAAATATCTCTGCTTCTGCACCAGGCTTAGAAAAATAAAATGTCAAATTTTTATCTTTTTTATCTTCACTGGTATCAATAGATTTAGTTATTTGCAGATAACTGCCATCATCAAAGTCTATTCTAAATTCTTCAAATGGAATAGTCCGAATTTCTGAGTAACGTGAATTAAAGAATCCATTAATCAGCCTAAGTAATGCTGTTTTACCAAATCCATTCGGACTATGAATAATCGTGATTCTATCTTCCATATTGAGCGAAACCGGATGGTTGAACACTCCAAAAAGTTTAGTGACAAAAATTTTATTGATTCTCATTTTTCCCTCTAGTTATATCAAATCCGTTAGTATTGGAATTATTCATCTCTCTCTTCTCTTCCTCTGTGCTCTGAAGCGTTCTCTGCGGTTAAATCATTCCCATACCTAAAATTCTACCACAACCTCCTCTTTCCCTCCCAACAAACCCTGCGCCGCCTCCAACATACTCTCCGCAACATCTTTCAAATCTTCGCGACTTGCCAGATAAGTTTTTAAAGCTTCTAACGGTTCTATACTATTATTAGCATTCAATTCTGGCAACCGCGGCCTCGCTAACTGACTGACTAATTCCGGCTGGATTGTGTAGCTGTGCGCTTCGCCCAGAAGTATGTGCAATTCAGCATTGTCGATTAAATCTAATTGTTCCGATCGCAATTGGTAAATCAATCTCACAACTGCGTCTTGTATCTCTTTCTTGCCAATAGCTTTAACTAACTCGGCTTGCGGGTTTTCCGATTCTGCCACATTCACTTTAATAGTCTGAAACACCCGCACGGGCAAAGTGCAAAATTCCCACTCAGCTTTTCCCCGTTCCAAATTAACTAACACAAAACCTTTATCTTCTTTCTCTTCGCTAAAATCAACTCGTTCGATACTTCCGGGATAAATTACGGGCGGATTGTTGGAAGCATTGAGATTTTGGTGTTTGTGAACGTGGCCGAGAGCAACATAATCAAAACAAGGGCGAGTTAGCATGGAAACGGGAATGTTAAAACCTTTGCCAACTGCTAAAAAACGTTCGGCGCCCAAACTCGCTTTATCTGCCATTAAGTGCGCTAAAAGTACGGTTGGTATGTCGGGGTTTAGGCGGCGAATTTCGCCTTCCATTGCGATCGTCAGTTTTTCGGTTAATAATTGGTTAACATCGCCCATAGACAGGCTTTCAGTCTCGGAACGTGTCATTAAGGTCGATCGAGTCAACCAAGGTAATGTTACCACCTGTACGGGCCCGCTGCGGGTTTGAATGAGGTGAGTGTCCAGGCGATCGCCTACAATAAACTTAGGTATTCCCAAAGTCCGATAAATTCCCAAACTCGCGCCGCCTTGTCCCTGGGAATGTTGGTCGTGATTTCCTACCAGCAAAACCGTCGGAATTTGCGCGTCAACCAAGCGGCTGAATTGGCAAGCAAAAGCCTCTTTGACAAACGGTGGAGGCGTCGAATCCGGGAAAGCATCGCCACCGAATATGACTAAATCTACGGGTTCAGAAATTGCTCTATCCATACATTTACTCAGCGTCGCCGCGAAGTCTTCCAGCCGCGTATTTAAACCTGTTTCTGGATTAATCCGGCCGTGGGAAAAGCCGCTACCCATGTGAATGTCTGAAAGGTGTAAGATTTTAATCATTGTTTTTTCTATTTGTTAGCTATCGTTTCGGTTCGTAGTGAGGACGGAAGTCCTCAGAAGAAGGACTTGCATTCCTCACTACGAAGCAAAGAAATTTTTTTTGCATACATCACAATATGATGCCGGGGACTTTTTGATAAATTTCGCTAATTGCACAACTAAAATTCGCACTAACAAATTCTACTCTATCTCCTTGTCGGTAAGTCTGAGAAACCCAATTTCCCTCAGCCTTGAGTCGAAAACACTCAATTTTAATCTCAGATTGAGTGATGAGTACGTATTCTTGCAAACTCGGCGAAGTTTGGTAATCGGCAAATTTATCGCCCCTGTCAAAAGCTGCTGTTGAGGGAGACAATACCTCAACTACTAAGGATGGATATAAAATGAAATCTTCAGTAGTTGAGGTATCCCTTTCGTCGCAAGTCACCGCTACATAAGGATAGTAATAGCAATTTGCCTCTTCCAGTCGGACTTTTATATCTGATGAAAGAACTAAGCAGGAACTCTCGCGGAGATGATTGTTAAGCAAACTTGCTAAATTTACTGAAATAACAATATGAGGTTTTTTTGCCCCTGTCATTGCATAAACGTGTCCGCGTCTGTATTCGTGTTTGATGGGGCTTACTCGTTCGCCTTCTAGGTACTCTTCTGGGGAGATGTAGAAATTATTTTTACTAACAAACATTGATGTGTCCTCCGATATTTTTATTTATTTGACACTATTGGTTAATAATCGCATACCCGCCTGGGAAACGGCAGTGCCGTTTCCCTACAAATTTAACAAAACTCCAAAAATCGTGCGTGCCACAGTTTGCCACTTTCTGTCAAACCCTGCGATCGCACTTTAATTTTGACACTTTTGGGGTTAGCCTCGTAGAGTCGGGCAATTTCCTGCATTTCCTCCCCGCTAAACCCGGTTCCCACGGTTCCTACTGGGACTAATTTGCCATCAATTTCTTGCGCTACTTTGACGGCGCTAAACGGCCGGCCCGCAACTTTTGTCGCCGTCAAACCCACAATAAATAAATCGTGTTCTTGACAGTATTTAGTCCTAACTATCGGATATTTCTTAACATCTTTTCCGCCGACATAGTGACAGTTGTTCAACACCCAAACTTCGCCTTCTTTATTTTCAGATTCCTGCTGATTTGCCAGGATGACTTTTTCGGCTGCGGTGCGAAATGTCGGTACAACTTCAAAGGCTGGGGATAAATTTGCCAGCATTTCGCCAACTTCAACTCCCGCTGCAATTCGTTCGGATTCTGCCACGGTAGTTAAATCATTGCCTTTGAAAAACAAACTTTTAAAAATGGCATAAATTGCGCTGGGCTGGATTGTCGGAAAACCGCTTTCAATATTAACTGTAGCAGCTTGCGCGCCGGTGCGGTGTTCGCTGCCCGTACAGCTTTTGTAATACAGTTCGCCGTCTAAAACAAAGGTGCCAATTTTAGCGGCTGTGTCGATTAATGTGCGATCGATCTCAATCGATGCTTGTTGCCGCAGGTTAGTCGATCGCGATTGGTAGTATACTTTATCGGGCGTCGCGATGACAACTACTCGATTGCCGTCGCGCTTTGGCTGTCCCCAATAATCGGGATTTTCGATGTAATAAGAACGATCGCTCGGCGCGTCCACCGGCTGCATCGTGACAATCCTTCCCGGCTGTAAGTGCGGTGGTAATTCGGGAACAATCGGATTGTAAACAGTCTCTATTTTGGCAGCGGTAGTTGATTTTGCAGCAGGAGCAAGATTGGTGCTAGATTTGTTTGGAGTATTGATGGCGATCGGCTTTTCTCCAGTTTCCAATTCAAACGCTCTTTTCCAAAAGCCGATCGCCATTTCCGGGTATCCTTCTGACTCCGCACACAGTGCAAAACCAATAACTTTTGCCGTACCGATGCCGCGCCCGTAATCAGCCAAATACTGCACTGCCCCCGCTTCACCCATCAAGTGCAATCCTCGCGTCACGATGCGATTGTTCCAGCGTTCTCGAATGTCGGCGCTAATTTTTTTAGCTGCTTTTCGCTTGGCTTCTGCGTATTCGGTGCAGTCCATACTGCCTCCTTTATGTAGGGCTATTTATATACTATACTAAAGATTGATTTATTAGTCAAGGTAAAGTTTACAATTAGGTTATGTGAATAAATTTAACTTTTTCATTGGTGAACCAGATTTATTTTTTCACCGCAGAGGCGCAGAGGGCACAGAGGGAGAGAAGAAAGAGATAGTCAAGCGCGGTAATCTGTTCGCCGCCAATGCTAAGATAACTTCGATCGCGCATTGCGACCAATAAAGCCGTGAGTTGCGTCTTACTCGCGTTGAGTTCGCCCACTGGCGATCGCAGGTTTGAGAATTTAAGATCGAGTTTAATCTTACTGTTATGATGCGATTGATTTTGTACAGCAAACCCGGATGCCACTTGTGTGAAGGGTTGCAAGAAAAACTCGAACAGATTGAAAGCCTGAACTTTCAACTCGAAGTCAGAGATATTACCGAACGCGATGATTGGTTTCAAGCTTATCAGTACGAAGTTCCTGTTTTGTTTAAAGTGCAGCCCCAGCCCAAAAATTCTGTTGGCGAGGCTGCATTCTCCGCTGAAGAACTGTTACCCCGTCCTTCTCCCCGCTGTAGTGTCGCCCAATTGGAGCAAATGTTACAGAAATATTTGCAAATCGATCGATCACAATAATACGATTTACCCAAAAACTCAGGTTTTAATCCTGGCTTCGGGGTGCTCGGTGTGCAGCTTACTCTAGGCCGATAGGTTTTACACCGCAAATAAAAAAAACCTAGGGTTTGCACCGCATACAGCAAAAACCTGTAGAGAATGGCTCAAACAATGTGTTGGGCCAGTCATATTCAAGACATTCAAGCGAGGAGTTTTTCAGATGAAATTGAAAGAATTATTAGCAGCAGTTCCCAGCATTTCCTTTGACGCCAAACATCCCGCCCTCGATGCCGAAGTCAAGGGTTTATCCACTAATTCCCACGCTTGTCAGGCGGGCGATTTGTTTTTGGGAATGCCGGGAACTCGGGTTGATGGGGGAGATTTTTGGCAAAGTGCGATCGAATCTGGTGCAGTTGCTGCCATAATTTCCACCCAAGCAGCCGAGAAGATACCCCCCCAACCCCCCCTTGCTAAGGGGGGGCTAGAAGAGGTTCCCTGCGTCATCGCAGCAGCCGATATGGCTCAAGTTTGCGGTCAAATAGCAACTGCTTTTTACGGCAATCCAGCTAGCAAATTAAAACTTGTCGGCGTTACCGGGACTAACGGCAAAACTACAACCACTCATTTAATCGAATTTTTGCTCAATGAAACGCAGTTGCCGACGGCAATTTTCGGTACGCTTTACACTCGCTGGCCGGGCTTCCAACAAACTGCACTTTACACCACACCTTTTGCAGTTGACCTACAAAAACAATTAGCAGAAGCTGTAGCAGCCGGATGCAAACATGGCGTGATGGAAGTCAGTTCCCACGCTTTAGCGCAGCAGCGAGTTTTGGGGTGTAGTTTTGAAGTTGCTGTGTTTACAAATTTGACTCAAGATCATCTCGATTATCACCGCGATATGGAAGATTATTTTGAGGCAAAATCGCTTTTATTTGGTTCTGATTACCTCAAGAAGCGCGCTATAATTAATATTGACGATCCCTACGGGCAGCGGATAGTTGAAACCCTCAAATCTGACCTAGTTTGGAGTTACAGCACAGTTCTGAAAACGGCAGATTTGTATGCTTTTGATTTGGAGTATCAGCCCAATGGAGTTAAGGGAATGCTGCACACTCCCAAGGGCGAAACTGCTTTTTCTTTGCCTTTAGTCGGTCAGTTCAACTTATCAAATATGTTGGCTGCTGTCGGTGCTGTTTTAGAATTGGGTTTAGATTTGTCCGCAATTGTGGAGAAATTATCTCAGTTTTCGGGAGTTCCGGGACGGATGGAACGGGTGCAAATTAGTCCCGACCAAGATATTAGCGTTATTGTGGATTACGCGCACACTCCAGACAGTTTGGAGAACTTGTTGAAGGCGTCGCGGCCGTTTATTCCCGGTCAGATGATTTGCGTGTTTGGCTGCGGTGGCGATCGCGATCGCACTAAGCGGCCGATCATGGGTAAAATCGTTGCAGAATTAGCCGATTTAGCGGTTGTTACTTCCGACAATCCGCGCACTGAAAATCCCGATCGCATTTTGGAGGATGTTTTAGCAGGAATTCCCGCCGCAGTAAAGCCGATCGTGATGTGCGATCGATCCGCTGCAATTCGCACTGCTATTATGGATGCTAAACCCGGAGATGGCGTGCTGATTGCAGGGAAAGGACACGAAGATTATCAAATTTTGGGCACAGAAAAAGTCCATTTTGACGATCGAGAACAAGCGCGAGATGCCTTGAAAGCCAGAATGAATTCAGTTAAGTAAATTCAGTTAACTGTTAACGGTTAACCGAATTCGGTTAACCGTTAACGCTTAGCTGTTCGCGGGCTGCGAAATTTGTTAGATTTTTAAGTATTAAGACGAAGCAAGAATCTGATTTGCACTAGATTATAATAGTCATACAAAATATTTTAACAGCAAAATAATTATTGTTATGATAGAACTAACTGGCTATCAAATTCTCGCTCGAATTTATTCAGGCACTCGCACCCTAGTTTATCGCGGAATTCGCCTCTGCGACCAAAAACCGATCGCCATCAAAGTCTTGCGAAACGAATATCCCAGCTTCAGCGAACTCTTGCATTTTCGCAATCAATACACGATCGCCAAAAACCTAAATTTGCCCGGAATCATCGAAACCTACAGCTTGGAACCCTACCGGAACGGCTATGCGCTGATTGTGGAAGACTTCGGGGGAATTTCTCTGAAGGAATGGACGGGGAAAGGAAAAGCCGTGCAATCTCTGGTTGATTTTTTCCAAATTGCGATCGACCTGAGCAATACATTAGATATACTGTACCGCCACCGCATCATTCACAAAGACATTAAGCCCGCCAATATTTTAATAAATCCTGAGACTAAACAAGTCAAACTCATTGACTTTAGTATTGCATCTTTGCTGCCACGAGAAACTCAAACACTGATGAGTCCCAACGTAATCGAAGGAACACTCAGCTATATATCTCCCGAACAAACAGGAAGGATGAATCGCGGCCTTGACTACCGCACAGATTTCTATTCATTAGGTGTAACTTTTTACGAATTGCTGACAGGAAAATTGCCATTTCAATCCACCGATCCAATGGAATTGATCCACTGTCATATTGCCCAGCACCCAACATCTGTACGTGAAATTAATCCCGAAATACCCCTTGTCCTCTCGGAAATTGTCAGCAAATTGATGGCAAAAAATGCCGAAAGTCGGTATCAGAGTGCATTAGGGTTGAAAGCAGATTTAAAAACTTGTTTGCAACAACTCAATGAGACAGGTAAAATTGAGAGTTTTGCCATTGGGCGGCGGGATTTTTGCGATCGCTTTATCATACCCGAAAAACTCTACGGCAGAGCAACCGAAGTCGCTGCATTATTAGCAGCATTCGATCGAGTAGCAAACCCCTCTAAATCTCCTTCCCCAGAAAAGCCTGGAACCGATAGAAACGATGTAAAAGAAGACCTCGCCCTGATTAAGGAGGACTGGCGAGACTCGAACTTATCCCGCAGCGAAATGATGCTAGTAGCCGGATTTTCCGGCATTGGGAAAACCGCTGTAGTCAACGAAATTCACAAACCCATAGTTCGGCAACGTGGTTATTTTGTCAAAGGCAAATACGACCAATTTCAACGTAACATTCCCTTTAGTGCTTTTGTGCAAGCCTTCCGAGATTTGATGGAGCAATTACTCTCAGAAAGCGACGCTCAGCTAGAACGATGGCAAAGGAAAATTATCAAGGCTCTTGGCGAAAACGGTCAAGTTATTGTAGAAGTGATTCCCGAACTGGAACGAATTATTGGGAAACAACAGCCTGTCTCTGAACTTTCGGGAAGTGCCGCCGAAAATCGTTTCAATTTACTATTTCAAAAATTTATCTCTGTCTTTGCTACAAAAGAGCATCCCTTAGTGATTTTTTTGGATGATTTGCAATGGTCAGATTCAGCATCTCTAAAGCTTTTGCAAGTGTTGATGAGTGAAAAAGATACTCAGAATTTGCTGGTAATTGGGGCATATCGAGATAACGAAGTATCTCCGGCTCATCCATTTATGTTGGCAGTAGCAGAGATGGAAAAATCCCAAGTAACGGTAAATACTATTACCTTGGAACCTCTGAGTCAAGTCGATATTAACGATTTGATAGCAGATACGCTCTCGTGCGAGATCCTTCTTGCTCAGCCATTAACCGAGTTAGTTTATCAAAAAACCCAAGGCAATCCATTTTTTGCCACGCAATTTCTCAGGGCGCTACAGGAAGATGGGCTGATTGCGTTTAACCCCACCCCCCTTACCGAGGGGGGAGAGAAAGGGGTAACAGAGGGGTGGCAGTGCGATATTGCCAAAGTCAAAGCCCTAACTATTACCGATGATGTAGTGGAATTTATGGCGGTGCAATTGCAGAAGTTGCCGCCAGAAACTCAGGATGTGCTGAAGTTGGCTGCGTGCATTGGAGCGCAGTTTGATTTGAATACATTGGCGGTAGTCAGCGAGAAGTCGCCGGAAGAAACTGCTGCGGATTTGTGGAAATCCTTGCAAGAAGGATTCATCTTACCAACCAGTGAAATTTACAAGTTTTATATAGGAAAAGAAGAGCGGATCACCAGCCCCGCATTGCCAACAACAGCCGCTCAATTACCTCACTACAAGTTTCTCCACGATCGGGTTCAGCAAGCTGCTTATTCATTAATTCCTGATGACCAAAAGCAAGCCACCCATCTCAAAATAGGACAGTTACTTCTTCCGAATTTCTCAGAAGTTGAAAGAGGAGAAGAAGTGTTCGATATTATTAATCATTTTATTCTTAGTTCCGAGCTAATAACGCAGCAAGAAGAACGAACAAAGCTTGCTAAAATTAGCCTCTTTGCAGGGCAGAGAGCCAAACTATCAACAGCGTATGAATCGGCGACAAAATATCTCGCTTTCGGTTTAAGTTTCCTACCCAGCAATAAATGGCAGTGTGCCTATAAATTAACATTTGCAATGTATTTAGAAAGCCTGGAATCTGAGTTTTTGGCAGGAAACTTTGAAGAAGCTGAAAGACTGATAAAAATCGCTTTTAATTCTGCCCAGTTTAGTTTAGACAGAACAAAAATTATTGCCATTCAGCTAACTCATTATCAAAATAATGCCCTGTATCAAAAGGCGATTCAGGTAGGAATTGAAGGGCTGAAACTGTTAGGCTTAGAACTGGCGATTATGCCAAATGAAGCAGAGTTAGAAGGGATGGCTCTGGAAGTTAAAAAAA
Organism: Microcoleus sp. w2-18bC1; assembly: GCF_036700365.1. Lineage (NCBI taxonomy): Bacteria > Bacillati > Cyanobacteriota > Cyanophyceae > Oscillatoriales > Microcoleaceae > Microcoleus > Microcoleus sp. w2-18bC1. Next base: position 16,397 of record NZ_JAUBOS010000035.1, on the reverse strand, counting down.
CCTTAAATCAGCGCGCAGTTGCACGACTAATCGACGCACCACTCATTGTCGATGAAGAACGCCAGATGCAGATCAAACTGCTAATGAACATGGTACCGCCCACTTACCTAACTAATCAGGAGTTGTTAGTGTTGGTTGTGCTACACATGACCAATCTCTGTTTGCAATACGGGAATACCAATGTGGCGGGTTTTGTTTATGTTTGGTATGGAACAATTCTCTGCCAACGCTTTCAAGACTATGAACTGGGCTATGAGTTTGGACTTTTAGGGTTGAAGGTGAATGAAAAATTTCATAACACCACCCTGAATGGCAAAATTTATATGTCGTTTGGCAACTTTATCAACCATTGGCGCAAGCACGTCAGTTCCAATCTTGTTCTGCAACAAGCTGCTTATCAGGGGGCAATGGAGGTAGGAGATTTTTCTTGGTGTCATCACAGTGCTCTGTTCAGTTTTTGGCAGCAGGCGATCGTCTCAAGCGATATTCACATTTTGCTGGCTCGACATGAAAAGTACATCAGCTTTGCGGAACGAACTGAGATTACGACAGCATTTGCCCTAATTCTTCAGTGCAAGCTCCTAGAGAACTTGCAAGGGCTAACGATAGGGAAGTATAGCCTGAGTTCTGAAACATTTGATGAAGAGTCGGCGCTAGCGACGTTCAATGAAATTGGCTATGGCTATGGCAGTAGTACATACTATTTCGCTAAAGCCTTTTTGTTTTTCACCTATGGTGAGTATGCTAAGGCTTATGAAATGTTAGTAGCCGCGACCGAGTTTTCTAATGCACTATATGGACAATTTCAACGTGTTCTGCATTGTTTTTATCAGTCTTTGACCGTCTTGCAACTTTATGGGGAAGCACCGGAAAAACAACCCAAAGATTATCAAGAAGTTGTTCAGAATAATCGGCAACAACTTCAAATTTGGGCACACAACTGTCCTGAAAACTGTTTGTCCAAATTTCTGCTTTTAGAGGCGGAGATGGCTCGCGTTGCTGAAGAAAAATGGCCGGCTGCTGAGTTGTACGATCGCGCCATTCAACTGGCTAAAGACAACCAATTCCTCAACGAGGAAGCCCTCGCCCACGAACTCGCCGCTAAATTCTACCTCGGCTGGGGCAAAGAAAAAGTCGCTGCAGGCTATATGCAGGAAGCCTACTATTGTTACGCCCGCTGGGGAGCAAAAGCCAAAACCGATGACCTAGAAAAACGTTATCCCGATCTGCTGCGCCCCATCTTACAACAGTCCGGCCAACCCGTCACTATTTTAGAAACCCTATCCACCCTCACCAATCCCACCTACTCAATTCATTCGAGTACCCACCACACTACCTCAAGCACCTCGATCAACCATGCTCTAGATTTTACGACCCTGCTGCAAATCTCCCAAATGATCTCCAGCACGATCGACCTGGATGAGTTGCTCCAAATTCTGAGCCAAACCATGTTACAAAACTCCGGAGCCGATCGCTGTGCACTGATGCTATGCCAAGATCAACAATGGCAAGTGCGGGCGATAGCTACGTGGGAAAACATTAGCCTGCAAACGCAGCCCCTAGAGAATAATCCCAGCGTTCCTGTTAAATTAATCCAGTATGTCAAAAACACCCTAGCAGCAGTTGTCATCGATCACGCCAAAACTGATCTGCCTGTGATTGACGATTATTTAGACCACCACCAACCAGAGAGTTTGCTGGGTTTGCCAATTCTAAATCAGGGGAATTTGGTCGGCATTTTATATCTAGAAAATCGGATAACCAGCGGGGTGTTTAGTCGCGATCGCCTCCTAGTGCTGAATTTTCTCTCTAGTCAAGCGGCGATCGCTCTGGAAAATGCCCGCCTCTATCACCAAGTGCAGCAGACTTTGAATGAACTTCAGCAAACTCAGATGCAAATGATCCAAAGTGAAAAAATGTCAGCATTAGGTAATCTAGTGGCCGGGGTTGCCCATGAAATCAACAACCCCATTGGTTTCATTGCCGGCAACATTAATGAAGCTCATGCTGGAGTCCAAGACTTAATTGATTATTTGCACCTCTATCAAGAAAAGTTTCCTCAACCCGGAGCAGAATTAATTGAGAAAGCAGAGGAAATAGACTTAGATTATCTAGTAGAAGATTTACCCAAAATGTTGAGCTCTATGAAAATAGGATGCGAGCGCATCAAGAACATCAGCACATCCCTCCGCACTTTCTCTCGTGCCGATACGGCCCATAAAGTTGAGGCCAATATCCACGAAGGTCTCAATAGCACTTTGATGATTTTACGGCATCGCCTGAAAGCGAACGACAAGCATCCTGAAATTAAAATCATTAAAGAGTACGGCAATATTCCCCAAGTAAACTGTTATTTGGGACAATTAAACCAGGTATTTATGAATTTGTTAGCAAATGCGATCGATGCCTTAGAAGAATCAAATCAAGGACGAAGTTTTGCCGAAATTAAAGCCCATCCCAATCACATCACTATTCGGACAAAAGTAGAAAGTGAAAAGGTAAAAATTTCCATCGCCGATAACGGAAAAGGAATGTCAGAAGAGGTAAAAAATCATATTTTCGACCATCTATTTACCACTAAAGATGTGGGCAAAGGAACTGGGTTGGGACTGGCGATCGCGCGTCAAATTGTAGAAGAAAAACACGGGGGCAAACTGAGTTGTTTTTCTACACCGGGAGAAGGAACGGAGTTTGTCATTGAGATTTTAATTGATTAAGAATTAGTTATCAGTTGTCCGTTGTCCGTTGTCCGTTGTTGACCGATATTATTAATCTCTCTCTTCTCTTCCTCTGCGTTCTCTGCGTCCTCTGCGGTTAAATTATTCCGATGCAACCGGAATTGATATAATAACAACCGACAACTGACAACCAACTACGGACAACTGACTACTATTGCAACGGCAAAAATACCGTCATCACCTCACCCTTTTGCGGTCGCTGGCGAATTACCAACTTCCCGCCAGCAGCCCGAAATAAATTCTTAGTCACGCTCAAATTTAAACTCAAACTTCCCGTCTCCGGCTGCACCATCAACAAAGGCCCGATCGATCGCAAAGGACCATTCGCCTTAGCTGCAAAAGTCGATGCGCCATTATCTTCAGGTAGGTGTTCCGATTCCAACTGCAACTTTAACTGATTGCCCGCTAATGTCACCTCCACCTGAATGCGACTCCCGGAAGGCAAAGTTCGAGTAAAATTCTCAATCAAATTAGTTAAAACCTGATCCAGCATCGTCGGATCGCTGACTACCGCAGGCAACTTTTTCGGCACAATAACTTCCAAAGTATGGTTTCGCACAGCGGCCTGTTTTTGCCAGCGGGGAATGCTATTTTGTAGCACTTCACCGAGGGACATTGCTGTTAGCTGCACGCCAGAATTTTTAGCTTGCGACATTTCCAATTCCACGGCGCGGAAAATTAAACCGAAGCGATCGATCTGAGCGGTACACTCAGCATCAATCATTTCCAAACGCTTGATCACCACTGGTTCAAGTTTGGGACGTTTCAGCAGCAGCCGAGTCAGCGTGCGAATAGTAGCCAAAGGAGTGCGGACTTCGTGGGCGATCGCCTGTAGCAATTCCACCTCTTTAGTAGCCAGAGGCATGGGAGATTTGCAGTGGATATCTGTAGCAGATAACTTGTGATGTCTATGGTTCAAACCATCATCAATTCTTTCATCCTTGATCCTGCCTGCTTCATCTTTCCCAACCGGCAAATTATGCAACAGCAAGCGGCTGAACTGCATCACTGTTTGATAATTTGGCTCCACAGGCAAAAACTGCTGGAACAGCGCGTCTAATTTAGTAGAATTATTAGTTAATTGGCTAACTGGTAAATTGAAGCTACCGTCAGAATTGGCAAGCAAACATTCGCTTTCAGTCACCCTGCGCCGCAAAACCTCCCAAGCTTTCGCCACTACTTGCGGATCGAAAGAAAATAGAAAAGCCGGAATTCCGGCAGAATTTTCACCCAAAACCATCACCAGGCTAAAACTAGCAGTTAAAACCAAACAAAACTGCTCGTTGGCTAAGGGATCGCCACTTGCCAAAGCCAAAGCCGGGGCCGCCGCAGGCACTGATGTTTGCACATCAGCCGCCGGCATTAAAGCTAAAGTTTGTCTAGCCCGAAAAGACCACAAAGCTGCATCGTTGTCGGGAATACTGGTAAAAATCCAATTGGCAAAGCCGTTGGCCAAAGCGGGGTCAGTCAAAACCGAAGACGGGCCGGACAAAACCAATCCCTGACAGGAATTGGGGATTGTCGATCGACCATTTGCTCGATCGGCATTTGTTTTTTGTCCTGCTTTGTGCCGATCGAGCATTTGATTCAAAGCTGCGATCGCCCCGTACCATTCCTGTTCAGCTTTCAGGCGAGAAGCCCCACGGCTTGCAGGACACCGATGGCGGTTGTTTTCTCCCGCCAACTTAGCATCCAAGAGACCGAGGTCATTTTCTTGGCCTTCGGAGGCTAAAATTTCGCTTATTGTCGGTAAAAAGTAAGTATTCACAGTTATAAACCCACCTTCGGAGGCATGAAGGGTGAAGTATTTATGTATAGGAAAGTTCAGGAGTTAGGAGTCAGTCGATTTTAGATTTTAGATTTTAGATTTTAGATTTACCCCACAGATAAATCTGGGAGATTGAACTTTGGTCTAAAATTTTTATCTTTCCACGACTTAAGTACGTGGCACGGTATCCGTTTTTGGGCTGGGTCAAGCACCAGCACAATCGAAAAATCCCGCATAATTTCTTGCGCCTTCCTCCTAACTCACAGGATATCCACATTTGTCAACTAACGATATTGGCAGAACCGTACCAATAAGTCGCAATCTCCGCGCTTGCGGCGGTATTTTGGACGATCGCCCTGACAAAAGTGCAAAATGAAGTAAGTTAAACACCGTGCTTTCCTTATGCCCACCTCGATCGCCGACTCGAAAAATCTGCTGTCCGACTTAATGGCACGCTACCGCCACCAAGTCGATTATCTGGCAATTCGACTGGAAGAAGCCGAAGGCACCGACATCCTGCTGCGGGGCGAAAAAATTGAAACCCTCAGCGAAGGAGTCTCAATTGGCGGCCAAGTCAGAGCTTGCCACAAAGGCGGTTGGGGCTTTGCCAGTTTTAACCGACTTTCCACCCTCGCCGAAAGAATCGAAGAAGCCATCGCCGCGGCAAAACTGATCGGCGAAGAAGAAACGATCCTGGCGCCAGTCACCCCAGTACAAGACATTTGCTTGCTGCCGCTGACAGGAACAGACCCCCGTCTGGTTCCCCTAATTGACAAAAAGCAATTGTGCGATCGCTACGCGGCCATTCTCCGCAGCATTGACCCCCGCATCGCCACCATCTCCGTGCGCTACGGCGACAGCACCCAGCGCATCATCCTCGCCACCTCCGAAGGCACCATGCTCGAACAAGGTTGGGCAGACATGGAAATGCGCTTTGCCGCCACAGCCCGCAGCGGGGAAACCGTACAAACTGGCCGAGAAACTACTGGTTCCCGCAAAGCTTACGAAGATTTAACCGATCTCGATATTCAAGTTCGCAGCGCCGCCCAGCGCGCTGTAGATTCTCTAGCCTTACCCCCCGTCCAAGGCAACACCTACACCGTCGTCATCGACCCAATTTTGACCGGATTATTCGTCCACGAAGCCTTCGGACACCTTTCCGAAGCCGACATGGCCTACGAAAATCCTGACATTTTGGAAATTATGACCCTCGGCCGCCAGTTCGGCCCAGAAAACTTGCAAATTTTCGACGGTGCAGCGCCAGAGGGACACCGGGGCAGCTATTTCTACGACGATGAAGGCACTCCCGCGACTACTACTCAGTTAATAAAAGACGGCGCTTTAGTCGGGCGATTGCACTCGCGGGAAACGGCGGGCAAGTTGGGAGAAACGCCTACTGGCAATGCTCGGTGTTTGAATTATCATTATCCGCCGATCGTCCGCATGACGAATACTTGGATCGAACGCGGTGACACGCCAGTTGCTGACTTATTTTCTGGTATCAAAGAAGGAGTTTATGCGCGCAATTGGCAAGGCGGCATGACTAACGGCGAAATGTTTACTTTCAGTGCCGGCGAAGCTTGGATGATCCGCGACGGAAAATTAGACAATCCGGTGCGGGATGTTACTCTTTCGGGTAATGTTTTCAGCACTTTAGCTGATATTGAGGCGATCGGCGACGATTTCTACTGGGATGAATCCGGTGGCTGCGGCAAGGCAGGGCAAAGCGGTTTGCCCGTGGGCTGCGGCGGTCCGAGTTTGCGGATTCGCGATGTGGTTGTTGGTGGCGAAGCTGCAGAAGAAGATTAAAGCTGCAAAAGTTTAAAAAAGAAAGGTAAAGCGCCACATTCCTACTCGCGCTTTACCTTTCTTTTTTTTTTGAGTGCAACATTTCGCGCCCGTTGGTGGTGTCTGATATCTTGAGGACGCTTGGCCAAAAAACCGGAATAGCGAACAATTATGCTTTGAGTCGTCAAGTACCGCTAAAAAAGCGGTTTTTTGCTACGCAGTACGTAAGTCCCGAATTAATAAATCGAAATCTTCAATTTTTCTTTTCTTCTCCCCATTTTCTATTTTCCCATTCTCCCCCTAACTCCCTGCAATTATCGCTTTTTTTGGCTTTATCTCCCATCACCTCGTCCTGGCGCCGTATCTTTCTCGTTATCGTACAAGCTCTGAGTTTCAGGTAGAGCGGTTAAAATTTCTGAAGCAGAGTTGTCTTGAGCAGAAAAGGTCGATCGAGTTTCTAAGCTTTGAGCATTAACTGCGGTACTACTCAGTAACAGGCTTGACATCAGGATGGAAGAGTAAACGCGCATCATAAATTTTGGTGTTTGTATTTTCCCCTTCTTGATACGCAGTCTGTACTCTGCTATCAGGATAAAAAAAATAATTGTGGCGAAGTCATCAATTAGTAAGTGAGGGAACCTACAATTTTTTTGAGTTTTGGTTAAAAGCGGGTTAAATCCATCCTCTAGCTCCCTTGTTCGCGGACAATTTCTAGTTATCTGCTACTTACGGGCAACCAGCATAATTCAAGACCATGTTCAAAAAAATCATGCTACTCTTATATGCCCGTCTTGCCAACCCTGGTAGTTATAAATCATTCCCCAATCTAAAATCTAAAATCTAAAAGGGTATCGCCCCTGGAAACCTCTTGAAACAGTCTTCCAACAAGGAAATAAAACGCCAATTGTAAAGTTTTACTACTTTTATGATTAACTTCATAATTTATTGAGGTGAAGCGGCAACCCTAGGATGAAAGACACAACAAGAGAGTACCGAGGCGCTCCATCCGCACGTTACATATAAATATCTTGTTGAATAATGAGATTCCTTAAAGCGGGCAAAACTTAATTTTCACATTAACTTCATAAATGGTTGCTATTGTATGTTTAAATAAATTGTGAACCTTTGATTTTTTATGATTTTTTCTGATCTTTTTTGATCTTGCTTTGTGACAAGAGGGCTTACGCGCCACTTTGAAGGAGGAGTCGAAAGCGGTTGGGAAAAAAGCCCGTTGACAAAATCGTGGATTCAATCTCAAATCTCAACTCTCAAATCGAACTGGCGCGCAAAAAGTAAAAAAACCTGGTTTTAAAACCCATATCGCGGATTCAATCTCAAATCTCAAATCTCAACGCGATTGACTTGCACATCTACCTGCTGGAATAGCGAGTCGAGCGTTGACGAGTTGTCCAAAATAACATCAGCTTGTTGACACTTTTGAGCCAGCGGCAACTGGGCGTTAATGCGGGCATTAGCTCGATCGTAACTCAAGCAGTCTCGCTGCATTAGTCGTTCTAACTGCACTTCGTGTGAACAGTACACTACCCAAATTTCGGTACACAAGTCAGTCATGTTAGCTTCAAACAGCAGCGGCACTACCAAAACCAAAGTCAACGTGTCAGCCGGCGCGCTGAAACCGGGTTTTTTTTCAACAATACTTCGTTCTAGCTTTTGATGAGGGTGAAAAAAGCCGGTTTCTTGAGTCTTTGTACCTAAATCCTGTGTGCCTTGGGATACCAAACTCGATGCAGCAATGCAGCTTTGAGTTTCCTCAACTAATCGGCGGCGCACGTAAGGGTGAATCTGTTGTTCCAACCACTGCCGCTCGTCTGCGTTACAAAAAATAATACTTCCCAACTCTGGCCGATTTAAATTGCCATCCGGGAGCACAATACCGGCACCGTATCGTTTTACAATAGAGTCAAGTATTGGCGAACCGGGGTTCACAGCTTCGCGGGCGTAAATATCGGCATCTAAAATCGGAAATCCACAGGCATCTCTCAGATAATTAGATATAGCGGTTTTACCGGTGGCGATGCCCCCAGTTAAACCAATCAGACGGACAATGCGATCGTTCATAATTTTCTCTGTTTAAACTTCCTGTGTTTCGACACTTACTGTCAGTCTTTGCTATGTTGGTGACACAATCAAATTTAGACTTAAATTTTAAGATTTGCGATCGAGAGTTCGCGTTAGGAAGTGTCAGCATTGGGGTGCGATCGACTCTTTTTTACCTAAAATCTCAATTTTAAACTCGAATTAAGGTCTAGACCGAGGCAAACTTATGAATGCTCAACGTGCTGTGCGGTCGATTCTGGCAGCAATTCCCCTTGCTGGATTTTTGATAGTAGATTTTTTACCCAACCTGGTTTTCCTCAAGGAAAACAGCAGCGGATGGGTACTCGTGGCAATTTATCCCCAATCTCAAATTGCTGCGGCACAATCTATTACTCCAGCCCCAGACCGCACCGGAACCGCTGTCACCGGCCCAGGTACAGGGTCGCCTCCTCGCTACGACATTAAAGGCGGCACTCCCTCCAGAGACGGAGCAAATTTGTTCCACAGTTTTACTCGGTTTAATCTGAATCCTGGCGAAACTGCCAATTTCATCTCCAACCCAAGCGTTAAAAATATCCTCGGTCGTGTTGTCGGCGGGGATGCTTCCTTAATTAACGGTTTAATTCAAGTTAGTGGCGGCAATTCTAATTTGTTGCTGATGAATCCCGCAGGGATTATTTTTGGAACGAATGCCCGACTCGATGTGTCCGGGTCTTTTTTTGCTACCACTGCTAGCGGTATCGGTTTTGACAACGGCTGGTTCAACGGTACTGGGGCGATCGACTACGCCGCCCTAGTCGGAACGCCGAATGCTTTTGTTTTTGGCTCACAGCCCGGAAGTATTGTCAATGCCGGTAACTTGGCTGTCGGAACCGGGCAAAATTTGACTTTGCTGGGCGGTACGGTCATCAGTACAGGGCAACTTTCAGCCCCAGGCGGTCAAATTACTGTGGCGGCTGTCCATGGTGAAAATCTGGTGCGGTTGAGTCAAAACGGACTTTTGCTGAGTTTAGAAGTTTCTCCAGCAGCCGGAGTGTCGGGTTCCGAAGCGGTTCCCTTCTCTCCGCTGACTTTACCTCGGCTGCTTTCGGGCCCCGGCGTGGCTAACGCTACGGGTATAACTACGAACGCTCAAGGTGAAGTCGTACTCACAGGCAGCCAAACAGTGCCTGCAGGTGCTGGAACTGCGCTGGTAGCGGGTTCTGCGGACGTGTCTGCCAGGGGGGGCGCGGGAGGCAGCGTCAACGTGTTGGGTGACAAGGTAGGGCTCTTGGGAGCGAAGATTGAGGCTTCGGGGCCCGACGGCGGCGGAACGGTGCGGATCGGGGGAGATTACCGAGGCGAGGGAACTGTGCCGAATGCCAGGATGACTTACGTGGATGGCAAAAGTTCGATCGCAGCCAACGCAACTGAATCAGGCAATGGCGGCAGAGTTTTTGTCTGGGCTGACAACACAACAGCATTTTTGGGCAGCATTAGCGCAAATGGCGTTTCTGCAACGGGAACCGCAGGTGTTGGCGGGTTTGTGGAAGTTTCGGGCAAGCAAAGATTGATTTTTAACGGTACTGTTGATACCTCTGGAACAAACGGTTTGGGGACTTTGCTGTTAGATCCAGAAAATATTTTAATTACAGATTCCCCAGAAGCTGCGGGCGATGCGGCAATAATTGCCAACAATAATATTTTGTCAACAGGAACGGTACCAGGACAGGAAAACAATTCTGAGCCTTCGCTGACAATTTCGGCTACAGCTTTGGAAAGTATGTCGGCGACGGCAAATGTGGTTCTCGAAGCGCTCAATGATATTACAATTGCTGATTTGGCGGACAATCTGTTGAGCTTTCAGGCAACTACTGGTTCGGTAACATTTAGAGCGGATGCCGATCGCAGTGGTGCGGGTGTTTTTTCGATGAATTCTGGAGATACAATTAGCACGGCTGGCGGTGCGATCGCCATTTCGGGAAGTCAAATTACGGCAGGCAATTTGTCGAGTAACGGCGGAAATATTAGTTTGATTAGTCCGGGAACAACCGTTGCAAACAATATTTCTTCATCCAATCCCAGCACCGGCAGCAGCGGGAATATTTTGCTTGAAGGCCTGAACGTAACGGCCCCAAAAATTGATGCCAGCGGCTCCAAAGCGACGGGAAATGTAACTGTGACGGCTCGGAATGTTCTGGGAGTGAGCTCGATCGCTGGGGGTTCGGGAAACATTACTTTGACTGGTAATGAAATTAATTTGACTGGTGCCAAAAATTCAGTCAGCGGTACTGGCTTTTTGGTACTGCAACCTTGGAGTCCCGGTCAAAATATTGCGATCGGCGGTTCTGGAGATGTCGGTACTAATATTTATTTGAATCTGACGGCAAGCGACCTCGGAAGTTTGGAAAATGGGTTTGCTGGAATTACGATCGGGCGCAGCAACGGTATCGGTTCAATTCTGATTGCCAACGATTTCACATTTTATGATCCGCTAATTATTCAATCGCCAGCGGGTTTGGGAACAATCACTACCACAAATTCCTTGACAGCGGCCGACAATGCCTCAATTACTCTCAAAGCTGACGGCAATATCAGAACCGGAAATATCACTACCAACAATCAGGAAATTCGCATCGCCAGCACCGCAGGCAATGTCACAACCGGTCAGCTACTTACTGGAACTGCCCGCACCATCAACACTTCTGTCAATCCTTCCGAAGATATAGGCAATTCGGCGGGAGATGTTAGTGTTACTGCACAGGGCACGGTGACTGCCGGGGCGATCGACACGAGGGGCGATCGCGCGGGGAAGGTGACGCTGACGGGGCGCAATGGAGTCACTGCCGGGGCGATCGAAGCTGGTGGCGCCCAAACAGGGGGAGATATTACCCTGACGGGCAACGAAATTGACTTGACGGGTGACAAAAATTCGATCGCCAGCAACGGCAATCTGGTGCTGCAACCGGCTGATCCTAGTCAAAATATTATAATTCAAGGTTCTGGCGATACAGAAGCTCTGAACTTGACTGCTGCTGAATTGAACACTTTTCGGAATGGGTTTGCTTCGATCACGATCGGGCGCGCTGACGGTAGCGGTGCGATCTCGATTGGTTCTCCAATGCCAGATTCAACGCCAAATTCAACGCCACTGGCGTTGACATTTCAAGATCCGACGACGATCCGATCGCCCAATGGCGCAGGCGCGATCCTGGGAACGGGTGCGATCGTCGGCACTGATAACGCTACGATTTCTTTGATGGGCGGTACTGTAGCCGTCGGAGACGTTACCTCGATTGCGGGGATTAACATCAATAGCACCCAAGGCAAGTTGACTGCTGGTACGGTTTCATCTCGCTCAACTTCCGGGGTGGCGGGCCCTATCAATATTCGCAGCGCCGGTGCGGTAGAAACTGGCAACATCGATGCTTTTGGTGCCAGAAGCGGGGGAGATATTTCGATTGCGGCGCCGGGCCGGATCGTTACAGGGGTGATCAACTCGAGTTCGCAATCGGGAAGTGCCGGTTCGAGCCAAATTATCGGACAGAAAGATGTTGAAGTTGTTTCGATCAAAGCTCGTGGCAATACGGGCGGCGATGTGGCAATCGAGGCTGGGGGAGCGTTTCGGGCTGCGGGAACAGGAACTAATGCTGAGCGCGCCCAGGTCAGCATTTCTACAGACGGGCTGGCTCAATCGGGTTCACAGACGTTGCTGCAAAGCACTTGCTCGTCGGGAACCTGCACGGTGGCGACTGTTGGGGCTGGAAACTCGAAGTCGAACACTGCCACCTCCTCAACTGCGATCGGGCCGCTGGCGATCGTGCCGAGTCCGGCACCAACTACCAGCGTGGAACTGCAAACTACAGACAATTCTCAACAAATTGTGACTCAGGTGATTCTCGGTCCCACAGCGTCTGCGGCAAAGATCAGTACCACAAATGTCTCGCCAGAACCTGCTGCTGCGCCTGTTGAGGCTCAGTCTAACCAGACTGCTGCGGGCCCGGTACTGCTGTCGCCGTCGGTGTTAAAAGGCAATTTGGGTACGCCTGTGGCGACAGAAAACGCCAGTGTGGCAACAACTCCACAGAAGCCGGCGAGTGCGGTGACAGCAGAAAGTATGGGGAATGTGAGGGTTCCTGAGATTTCTCGATCGAACTCGATCGCGCAAATAAATCCGATCGACGCAGTGCAGCAAAGGGATAGAACTCAGGGCCGGGAATTTGAACGTTACTTTGGGGGGACTGTCACTGAAAAGTCAGTTACGCAGAAAAGTATTCGAGATACTCTCAACAGCGTCAATCAGTTGACTGGGGTTAAACCCGCCATCCTTTACGTATGGGCAAAAGACAAACATTTAGAACTTGTGTTGTTATTGCCAGACGGCAAAAATGTTTTTAAAAGTGTGCCTGCAAGCCGCGAGACAGTCTTGCAAGTTGCTAAAGAATTCACTAATGCTATCAGAACTCCCAGGAGATTGAATGCTGCTGACTACAAGCAACCTGCCGAGGAACTTTACCAGTGGTTAATTGCACCGCTGCAACCGGAATTGGATGCTAACAAGATTGACACTTTGGTGTTTTCTATGGATGTCGGTTTGCGAACTTTGCCTTTGGCTGCTCTTTACGACGGCAAGCAGTTTTTGGTAGAAAAGTACAGTTTGGGGCTGATTCCGAGTTTGAGTTTAACTGATACTCGCTATGCCGATGTTAAGGGTTCTGAAGTGTTAGCGATGGGTGCGTCGAATTTTCCCGCTAAATACGATCAAAATCCTTTGCCTGCGGTGCCTTTGGAAATATCGACAATTGTGGGCAAGATTTGGCCAGGTTCGTCTTTTCTCAATGAAGCTTTTACTTTGGCAAATTTGAAGCAGAAGCGCAATCAATCGCAATACAAAATTATTCATTTAGCTACTCACGGCGATTTTCAACCTGGGGGTGCCCAAAATTCTTACATTCAGTTTTGGGATACTAAGTTGCGGTTGAATCAGTTGGATCAGTTGAAGTTATCTAACCCGCAGGTGGAGTTGTTGGTTTTGAGTGCGTGTACTACGGCGGTGGGAGACGAACAAGCTGAGTTGGGGTTTGCGGGGTTGGCGGTGCACGCGGGGGTAAAATCGGCTTTGGCGAGTTTGTGGTATGTCAGCGATGTCGGTACTTTGGGGCTGATGACTGAGTTTTACCAGCAGTTGCGTACAGCGCCGATTAAGGCGGAGGCTTTGCGGCAAGCGCAGTTGGCGATGTTGCGAGGTGAAGTGCGGCTGCAAGATGGTTATTTGGTACGATCGGGCAACAATCAAGCTCTGCCTTTGCCGTCGGAGTTGGCCGCCCGGGGCGATCGAAATTTGTCGCATCCTTATTATTGGGCTGCTTTTACCATGATCGGTTCGCCGTGGTAATTCTGAAGGAAGAGGGTGCGATCACCTAAAAAAACGGGAGAGAACAAGTCGCAAAACTCGGAGGATTGGAATACCTAAAAAAGTGCGGTAACTCACACTAGAAACCGCGACCTCAACATCGAAAACGGGATAAAATGGAACAAGAAGAATAAAAAAAAACTCGACTGCTAGCGCCGAAAATATTGATTGTAGACAAGTGTTTACTAAAAACTTTTAGCCCAGATAAATTAGGATAATTTAATCAAAAAGTTTCGCTTGTGCAACAACAATAGCTCTTGGTTATCAAGCCATAACGCTCGGCGGTGAGAATAAACTCATTGGGAGCAACGCTTTCTCCGTTTTGGTCAAGCATTCTTAACAAAATTTCATAATGCTCTAATGATGGGTTACGAGGTAATAGAGCGAATCTTTGGAGAGTAGAGACAAAAACGATTGGTTTCTAACGCACGGCGGATGTTGGAAATCTACTGCCTCTCACCACATTGTCTAATTATATTAGTTCGCCATCATCTAAACGATAAACATGAACACAGTTGCGACCTTTGCCTTTGGCAGCATAACAAGCTGAATCAGCCGCCCCCATAACCTCCATCAAGTCATGGCTGTCTTGGTTAATGGCAACAACTCCAATACTGACCCCGATGATAAAGGTTTTGCTATCCCAAATAAACCGAAACTGATGCACTATATCTTTGAGGTTTTCCGCAATTAGAGTGGCTTTAGAGAGGGAACATTTAGTAAGCAAAAGACCAAATTCATCACCTCCCAAGCGAGCCAGTGTGTCATTAGCGCGGACTCCCTTTTGTAAAAGTCTAATGATTTGGCGCAGTAGCTCATCGCCAGCAATATGACCAGCGGTATCGTTAACGACTTTGAACTTATCTAAATCTAAATAACAGAGAGCGTGCTGCTGATTGCTATCTTGAACAGAGGCGATCGCCTCCATTAGTCGCTGCTCAAATCCTCGACGGTTGATTAAACCCGTCAGAGCATCGTGACTAGCTTCCCAAGAGAGTTGACGAGCAAAATTGCGCGCTTCGGTAACATCATGAAAGACGATGACTGCCCCGATAATTTGACCTTGGCAGTCTCGAATCGGTGCTGCTGAGTTGTCAATGGCATACTCCGTCCCATCGCGCGCAATCAGTATAGTATGGTTAGCTAAGCCCACAATTCGCTTCTCCAACAGAGCCTTGTTGATCGGATTCTGTACTGGCTTTCGCGTTACTTCATTGACAATTTCAAAGACTGTAGACAGGGGGAGTCCCTTAGCCTCATAAGCCTTCCAGCCTGTCAGTTGCTCAGCGATAGGATTGAAAAATCGCACATTACCTTGAGCATTGGTAGTAATAACTGCATCACCAATCGATTGTAGAGTCACTTGAGCGAGTTCTTTTTCGGCAAAGAGGGATGCTTCGAGACGTTGGCGTTCTTCCATTTCTCTCAAGAGACGTAAGTTCTGCTCTTGGAGGCTTTGTTGCAACCGTCGGATGGTTAGGTGAGTTTCGACACGAGCTAATACTTCTTCGATTTGAAACGGCTTAGCAATATAATCTACGCCACCAACAGCCAGCCCCTGAACCTTATTGAAAGTTTCATTGAGAACACTCAAAAAAATTATCGGAATGCTTGTGGTTTGCTCGTTAGATTTTAATTGTTTACAAACTTCATAGCCATCTAAATCCGGCAATTTAATGTCTAGTAAAATTAGTTCCGTCCATGGCGATTGGGCGGCTCGGATCGCCTTTTCACCTGTTGTGGCACAGCGAACTTTATAACCATGTCTCCTCAAACTACGGCTCAGAAGACGCAGGTTGTCAGGCAGATCGTCAACAATTAAAATATTGCCGCGGTAGTTGGTAGCTGGATCGCTCACTCTATCGCTAGTTCTATCGAGAATCCTACTCCTTTCCATAGTTTCTTGCCAGAGGACTACAAGCCTATGAATAAGAGTATAGTTGAATTATTAGGTTATAAACTCACTTTACGCAGGAAGAAATCCTGCGATCGCAGAGTTCGAGGAATGGCACGCTGCCACAGCCCCTACAAAATCTGACTTGTTGAGGTAGGGATAATCCCTCCGTAGTTGCCCTTCTTCGTTTCGGTTAACATTAGGAAAACATTTTTTCAACGCAATCTGCTGTATGAACAAGCACATTTCTGAAAGGGCAAGTCTACTCGTCATTGCAATCGGATGTCTCGTGCTGCTAGGTTGGCCACTTGACATCTCTCTACTCACAAGTGGTTTTCCCGGTAAGACTTCGACTATGAAGCGGGCAATGGCAGAACTCAATCGATCAGCACTTCAGCACTCATGAATAATGCAGGTTAGATATGATTACACAATTTTTTGAAAGTGGAGGATTCATTCCTCATGGTCACTGCTATCTCTGGCAAACAAACTTAGTAGGATTACATATTTTATCCGATGGTTTAATTGCGCTCGCTTACTATTCCATCCCCATCATGCTAATCTATTTTGTGCGACAGCGCCAAGATACTCCATTTCAGAAAGTATTTTTTCTGTTTGGCGCCTTCATAATTGCCTGTGGTACAACTCATATTATGGAAATTTGGACGCTTTGGTTTCCTACTTAGGGCTTGCTGAATAATCGATCGCACATCAAGAATAAGAGCGATCGATATCTTCAAGCCGAGTTAAATATAAGTT
>NZ_JAUBOS010000034.1:41898-61699 GCF_036700365.1 Microcoleus sp. w2-18bC1 | reverse complement strand
TGGCAACGTTTCAACTGAAACTGTGAGAAAATATATCGAAGGACAGCGGAATAAATAATATGGAACACTCGTAGCCTTCAGGCTACAACTGCGTTTCATCCCCGGCTTAAAAGACCGGGTTATCACGCGACGCGCTATAGGAAAAACTACCTCTTGACGACAGGAAATCAGCTTTTCCCGGTTAACGTTTCTCTGCTTCGCCAATGAGGGTAAAAGCGGCCCAATCTACAGGATTAGGATGTTTGACCAATGTCACCAGCATGGCCTTCCGCAGCGCTTGGGCAATATCAGGGGTTAGCTGCATCTGTCGATAAAATTCCGCCATCAACTCGGCTGTTGATTCGTCAGATACTGACCACAGAGAAACTACAACACTCGGAACGCCTGCTGCAATAAACGAGCGTGATAAACCAATGATGCCATCACCTGTAATACGACCGCGACCCGTATTGCAAGCACTCAAAACGACGAGTTCGGCATTCAACCTCAAATTGAAAATTTCGCTAGCAGTGAGTAAACCACTGTCACCCTTGCTTGGCGCAAGTGCGATGACTCCAGGTACCCCCAATTCCTCTACGTCATCCAGGATGCCGTGAGTTGCTAAATGCACGATGCGCGATCGCTCTATTTGCTGTAAAACTGCTACTTTTGTCGCTTTGTCGCCTGTAAGCGGTTCAGCATTTAAAAGCTGAGCGATCGCGATCGCTTCGGCTTCAGAGTGTGGGAGTGATGACAGTTGTTGAGGAGGTTGGTTCGTCGTAAAGGCAACACTTGGCATGGTAGGATTCCCAACGACTAGCGCACCTTTTCCTGAAGCAAGCTGTTGCTGTTTCTTGGTTAAAGACAGCACTTGAATTGAAGGCGCTGTTAAAATAGTATGTTGTTCTATCAAGTAATTTCCCGAAGTATCTTGCAACGCGGCAAAGGGAACTAAGAACAAAGATTCATGAGGAATAAAAGTAATTCGCGACGCTGGATCTTGAGGTAGAAGGTCAGCAATTGGTTCTATCAGTAGTTGATAAAGCTCTTGCAATGACGAATCTAAAAATCGTTGCTCAACAATAGGTAGGGTTCGGGTTGGATTTGTAGCTGGTTTGGAGCGCTGCTTGTTTCGCAGGCAACTGGGAATGAAGCAACGACCTTCAGTAATCAAGGCTTTTAATGAAGTTTTTTCCTCAACCAAACCTTTCAAACTGATGCGACGAAAGTCAATTTTTCCGGTCGGCTGTATCACCCAGATATAAAGTTCTGAATCTTGCAGCTTTCTTTGACCATCAGCTTCTACATCTTCTTTGATAAGCGAGTAAGAAACTAAAGTCGAATTGTGTTCTTTAGCAATTTGTTTGATTTCCTGGATGTCGAGCGGTTTTATTTGATTTTCCGATGACTTTAGGGTAGCCTGTGCTGACTGGGAAGAAAAACGGCTGGTCAATAATCTAACAAAAGCTTGCGCCCGTCCACGCTCTGCTATTTCTAGCGCTTCGTTATGCTGATTTTGATGGGCAAGCACTTCTTGTAACATACTATAACTTGTTTCTTGGGTTTCAAAAATTGAAATTAAATGGAGGTCGTTATTTTTTAAATTTGACCGCAGAGATTCCCAAATTTCAATGGTTGAAAATAAAGCTTTGATAGCTTCTGCTGGTTGCTTTGCTTTGTATAAAGCGTCACCTAAATTGCTGAGTACGCGACCTTGGGCGTGGCGATCGCTCAGTTCTATGGCAATGGCTAAACTCTGTTGGTAAGACTCAATCGCTTGAAGATAATTTTTGACAGCATAGTAAGCAATTCCTAAATTTTCTAAAGCGCGACCTTGAACGAAACGATCGCGCAGTTCTTTGGCGATCGCTAAACTTTGTTTCTGCTCATCAATTGCTTGGGCATAATTAGTCAGGGAATAGTGTACTAATCCTAAATTACTCAAAGCAAGGGCTTCGCCTCGGCGATCGCGCTGCTGTTTAGCGATCGCTAAACTTTGCTCTTGATATTCTACTGCCCTTGTATACTCTTTTTGGGCATAGTAAACTAATCCCAAATTTCTTAGGATACTCGCTTCTAAATCAAGGGATTTTAGGGAGTGCGCTACTTCCAAACTTTGCTCGTAGTATTCAATTGCTTTTTTATAATTGCCAATCGCGCCGTAAGCAGCTCCCAAACCAATAAAAGCTTGTCCCTTTCCCAATAAATCGGCCCTGGATTCAGCTTGTGCTAAGCGCTGCTGCTGATAAGAAATTGCTTTTTCATAATCTCCGATTGCGTAGTAAGTTGCGCCTAGATTGTTGAGCGCATAGCCTTCCCTAGCGTCATCGCGGGAGAGTCTCGCCAGCTCTAAATTCTGCTGGTAGCAGGCGATCGCTTTGCTGTAGTCTTTCGGCGCAGTTTGGAGGGTCACTCCTGCCTGCTGCTCCAATAATTGTTCCTCAGTTAAGCACTGAATGGCACTCGGTGTCAGGCTTACTAAGCCATTGTTTAGAGGTGCGAGTTCAGGGAGCTGAATGGCAGATGGTGCTGGTGATTTTGGTGGCACCGGGGAAGCTATGACCCCTGGTGGTTCTGGTGGCAGCGATGGTGCTGCTGCTGGTGCTGCTGGTGACGGTAGGGGAGATACGATCGCTGGTGGTTCTGGTGACGGCGGGACGATGAGCGGTGGTGGTTCTGGTGGCTGCGGGACAGGTGATGGTGCTGGCACCGGGGAAGGTATGACCGCTGGTGGTTCTGGTGGCAGCGCGGGAGCCACCTCCACCGGAAAATTTGGTGGATTGCTAAGGAAGCTGATCTCACCTGCCTTGATTCCGCTAGTGTTGATGTTGCCCGTACTGATTTTGCCTTCTGAATAAAGGGTGACGCTGCCTCCGTTTCCAAGGAAGCTAGAGGTTGTAATTCCACCGGCGGCGATCGCGTTTGTCCCATATAGGAAAATTGACCCACCGTTACCGATTATCGAGGAAGCGTTCAAGGTGCTGGCGCTCGTATTGATGCTTCCCCCCGTGCTGTAGAGGGTAATATTGCCGGCATTGCCCATTAAAGTTGAAGTATCCAGGTGTTCTGCTGCGATGTCCCCGGACGCTACCAGCGCCAGATCTCCGCCATTTGAAGTAATGGATGCTGCTTGAATGCTGTTTGCAGCGCCTAAAAAAACTGAACCTGCGATCGCGATATTGCCAACTTGAATGCTGGCAGGTGAAGAACTGGCGGGTGCTAGAGTGCTGTTTGCAGTGAGGCCAGTGGGTACGTTGCCAGCCGTAAACACCAACTGCGGTCGATCGCTAGATGCGGAACTGATAGCGAGATCACCGGATGCGATCGTGCCTTTTGCTTGCACTTCCAGAGAACCGCCTGCGTAATTACCAAAAAAGACGTTTCCGCCTGAGACGATCGTAGAACCGCCTGAACTTGCGAAGTTGCCGGGGCTACCTTGAAGTGTGCCAATTGAGAAATCGCTGCCAGCTTTGAAGAGGGCATCACCGGATACAGTACCGTTACTGGTAAGTGTGATGCGGCCGCCAGCACTCAGTAAGCTTTGGGAGTGATTGCGCGTCTGGATGTCTATTTGGCGATCGCCCTGCACGGTTAGGTTTCCACCCACATCAGTAACAAAAGAGTTAGCCACGCTGTCGCGAATGCGGACAGCTTCCCCCGCTTGCAATTTCAAGTCACCTGCTGTCTGTAATTGCCTGTTTACTAGGGTTAGGTTACGCGCGGCTGACACAGTAGCCGTTTGAGCAGACACTGCTAAATTTTGGTTCGCACCTGTTGCCTGAGTGTCGGCAATTGCCACATCGCCCGCTTCTACCCGCAAGTCTGAATTCGTTAGCTGTACGCTGCCGTCGCTGTTAACTGTAACGCCTGTAGCGTTGCTGCTACCTCCTGTCAGCAGTTGGGACAGGGTGAGGGGATTCAACGGCACAGAAGGAGAACCTAGATTAGAAGAGGGGGAAATTTCTAAACTCAGCAGATGCCCTGCTTGAGAAATGCGGACTAAGTTTTCTCCGGGCACCGATGCGATCGCAATTTGTCCAGACGGTGCTGACAAAGTACCGGGGCTGAAAACTGTTCCGCCTATTAAAGCTAGGGTTTGCCCGTTAGGTACGCTCAGTTGACCGAAATTTGCGATCGCCCCTGGCTGAGCTGTACCAAAATTTAAAGTGCTTGGCGTTCCTATCAGCATAGCGTATTCATTAACGCCAACTGCCTGAAACCAATTGTTGCCAAATCCGATTCCGGTTGCTGTCGTTGCCAAGAATGAACCAGGCACGTTCAGTTGAGCGTTGGAACCAAAAACAATCCCCGCTGGATTCATCAAAAATAAGTTAGAATTACCGCCTATTACTTGAATTAAACCGTTAATATAAGAAGCATCGCCACCCACAACTCGCCCTAAAATATTGCGGATGTTCGGATCAGAAATAAAATTAACAATTTGACCGTCTTTGAGTCCAAACTGCTGAAAGCTATGAAAGAGATTAGTGCCGTCTTTTGAGAGCTGTCCCCCGTTGATGTTAAATTGATTGCCGGAGGCATTAACAGCAGTTCCGGTGCCATCGGGAGACGGAGTAATTTGCTGTCCTGTAGCAGCAGGTGAGAACAGTAAAAAGCCTAAAGATACCACCCAAGTATAAGTCAACAGTTGCTGTTGATATCTTTGAGTTATTCTTGTTATCATCATTAGACTTCTCCCTAAAATCTTTTTTTGCTGGGCGCGCTTAAATTATAATAAAACTTTTTTCTCAAAAAACATGAGTGGAGTTTAAGCTAAGCACGTTAAAAAGTGCGATCGTAGCTCAACTGGCGAACGTTTATAGAACCCATTTGAGATTTAAGCTGCTGCAAGCCTTATCCGCATCAGTCTCATAACAATAGTCCGGAGAGTTTTTAGTTTATAGTCTGAAACCCTTGATTTTTCCTTGGTAGTTCGATTGCCGAATCGTTTTGAAAGCCATATTTTACGTTTTTATCAAAAACTGTCCAAAGTCTTGTAATAAAACAAAGATTAACCTTGGCACTCGCATCAACCAGAGTTCTCTCAAAATTACTGACGAGGATTTTGCACGTCTCTATCCAAGCATTTGCCCGTTCTCTTCCCCTACCTTGTCACAACCAAAAAAAACAAGCATTTGAAGATGATCCACTCTTCGTCTGTGAGAATGGTAGAGTATGGCATCACTGCTGGATACGAATTTTGCAGTCACTTTACTTCAATACAGTAAAAAATGTCAAATGGGTTCTATAAAAGCGATCGCCCTTCCCACTCCCCCATCTCCTAAAGTCGGTGAAGCGTAGCTATCCCGTAGGGAATCCCCCTGTTATCAAAAATCAAAATAAGTAGACAGACAAAAAAATAGTCCGCCTACTTAATCGCTAACTACAAATCACTCCCACTCGATCGTTCCCGGTGGCTTAGAAGTAATATCGTAAACCACCCGGTTCACCCCCTTAACCTCATTCACAATCCGGTTCGAGATCAGTTCCAACAAATCATAAGGAACCCGCGCCCAGTCAGCCGTCATCCCGTCTTCACTCTTAATAAATCGCAGAACGATCGGGTAAGCATAAGTGCGCTGATCGCCCATCACGCCTACACTGCGAATCGGCAGCAAAACTGCAAAAGCTTGCCAAAGTTCACCGTACAATCCGTGCCGGTTAATTTCTTGGCGAACAATGAAGTCAGCATCCCGCAAAATATTGAGTCTCTCTGCGGTAACTTCTCCTATAATCCGAATCGCCAATCCCGGGCCGGGGAAAGGTTGTCGGTTCACGATTTCTTCGGGAAGCCCGATCGACCGGCCGACTTTTCGCACCTCATCCTTAAACAGTTTTCGCAGCGGTTCAATCAGCTTAAATCGCAAATCTTTCGGCAAACCGCCGACGTTGTGGTGGCTTTTAATTTTAACAGCAACTCGTTCGCCGCTTTTCGGGTCTGCATTAGTGTCAGCCGACTCAATCACATCAGGATAAAGAGTACCTTGTGCGAGGTAGTCAAAGGGGCCTAGACGCTTCGATTCTTCTTCAAATACGTTGATAAATTCGTGACCGATCCGCTTGCGTTTTACTTCAGGATCGGTAATCCCTTCAAGTTGAGCTAAAAAGCGTTCGCGAGCATTAACATATTCAACGTCAATGTGGAATTGCTCTTTAAATAATTTTACCAACCGTTCTGGTTCATACTTCCGCATAAACCCTTGGTCGATAAACATACAGGTAAGTTGGTCGCCGATCGCCTTATGCAGCAAGAAAGCCAAAGTAGAAGAATCTACACCGCCCGATAGAGCCAGCAAAACTCGTTTATCTCCCACTTGCGCGCGAATTTCGCGAATCGATTCCTCCACAAAAGTAGCAGTCGTCCAAGTCGGTTCGCACTCGCAAATGTGGTAAACAAAATTGCGAATTAAAGCTATTCCCCCGATCGAGTGAACTACTTCTGGGTGAAACTGAACCCCGTACAAATTTTTCTCGTGGTTAGCAACAGCAGCACACGGAGTATTGTCCGTGTGAGCGAGGATCTCAAAACCCGTCGGCAGTTGAGTACACGAGTCTCCGTGGCTCATCCACATCGTGCTGCCCTCTTCGACATTTGTCAGCAAATCCGTAGGATCGTCAATAAATAGCGATGCCTTGCCGTATTCCGCTAATTTCGATCGCTCAACCGTGCCTCCGAGCTGCTTTACCATCAACTGCATCCCGTAACACACTCCCAACACCGGTATTCCCAAATTCCAAATTTCTGGGTCGCAGTGGGGAGCTCTTTCATCGTATACAGAACTCGGGCCTCCTGACAGAATAATTCCTTTAGGATTGATAGCTTTTAACTGTTCTGCCGTAGTTCGGTAAGAAATAACTTCTGAATATACTTGAGTTTCGCGAATGCGGCGAGCGATCAGTTCGGAATATTGCGAACCGAAGTCGAGAATCACTATGATCTGGCGATCGATCTGCTGCAGAAAAGAGTTGGTGAGAACGGATTCAGTTTCTATTTGAGTAGTCACGGTTATTGCGTAATTGCTAAGTGCTAATTGGGCAGAAAGTAGCGGAGGTATCTGTCGCGGTCTCAGTACAATTCTAAGGAAGGCGATGAACCATTAGTCGCTAGAAATAAATCTTATTCATACTAGATTGCTGTCAGCGATGTTAGTCGATTAATCAGGCACAGGGCAAGCATAGATTTACTTCGAGCCTTACCCTAATTAATTGAATTCTTACTTCAGAAATAAATTCCCGAAGCAACCTAGTATAATTAAGGTTTAGGGACAGAGAATTATTACTTGTTAAATATTATCCCTGACCGATGTTTTAAACAGAATTCAGGGATATTCACACTACATTAACAAATTTGGGTCAAAAATGTATCTCCTATATCACTTTTAACAATAATTTTGCGATCGCGCCCGAACATCACCGAGCCCACGGGGATGTGCAAGTTAGTGTGAGTAAAAATGCAATCCGATGAGCGCAAGTCTATTTGTCCGGCGATGTCGCCGTAAATTCGATCGACCCAATTGCTCCCAAACTCGGCGTCTAAAGCCCGCAGTTGCCCAAGAGCCTCTTCGGCTGTCGCTGCAGCAAAAATTGCGGAACACGCATCGGCAGGCATTCCAGCTTTAGCACAGTAAGCTGTGAGAATTTCCCTGCGCCCGTCAGCCAAGTGGTGGTGAGTGTGAAAAATCCCCGCCGCCAATTTCATCAGTTTCCCGTGATAGCCAAACAGCAAAATTGACTGCACGCCCTGATATCCGGCTTCTACCAGCAGCGGGCCGAGCCAGTTAGCGGTTTTGACGAGCCTATCAGGATTAATCCCCAGTTGTCGCGCCAAATCCAAACCGTTTTCGCCGATGCAGAAAACCAAACAGTCAAACAGTTCGGCTTTTTGTTGCAGTTGTTCGCGGTAAAGTTCCAACTGTCCAGGGGCACTCAGTGGTTGAGAAATGCCCGTTGTACCCAGCAGCGAAAGTCCTTCTACCACGCCGAAAGCTTCGTTAGAAGTGCGGGTGGCTAGTTGTCGCCCAGACGGCAGAATCAGAGTGACAGTAATTTTTTCTCCCCGTGCGAGTTTTAGGCTCAGATTCGATCGCAGCAGCCGCATTGCGTAATCATAGATCGCCGCCCCTCCACCGACTGTGTGACGCCCTATACCTTCACCGCCGAGAATCACAATCTGCTCTTCCTCTCCCTGATTCTCTCCCTCTCTCTCCCTCTCTCCCTCTCTCCCTCTTCCCAATTCCACCATTGCCCAAACGGGGGTATTGCGAGTCAGATCGAGATTGTCCCCCGGATCGGAGCGAGTTACTCCTAAAGCGGTATTAGTTTTGAGTACAGACGCCTGTTCGATCGGAATTTCTGCCGTTATTTGCGGTTCCAGTAAATTTACTGATACGCTATCTAGAGACTGAATACCCTCACGCAAGCACCGCAAAGCTGCAAGTGCGGCCGCACAGGCAAATACTGGCAGTGTATACCCGGATAAAGGTTGAATTTTGGTCACAATCTAATGCAGAAATCCGTAAAATTGCTGAGAATCGACATCACACCTTAGCAGTGATATCTCTCAAACGTTTAAGTTTAATTCTAGGGTTTGCTATTATCTGCAGTTAGCGTAATTTTTGTCAAGTAATAATTTTGTCCTAGCAGTTCCCGATCTCAGCCACAATTTTTTTGAGGTGCGGTAGCGGAACCCGCCCCTACGGGGGCTACGCCAACGTAGAGGATCGCCAATAACCCACTCCGAAGCTTTACCGGCACCTGGGGGCGATTTTCACAAAAAACTCGGAATCGCGAGCGCTGGCACTGAACAAACGGATTCCAGGAATTAGATACAAATCCTTAGCAGCTAGCTATACTCGGCAAGTCGATCGTCTTTCATTCTATAGATTTAGGTAGCCGTAAAGGCGCCAGAGGTGAGTCGAGGATCGGGTGCTAAATTTGCTTGGGCCTTTGAGGAACTTGTTTGAGGCGGAATTTGAGCAATTTTTGGCAGGCAAAATGCTGGGCTCGCTTCTTTGTTAAGCCCTACAACCTACTTTTTTACAATTAGCAAATTTATATCTCCCAAGCGGTTGATGTCCTAGCGATTGCAAGTCATTTATATTGATATGAATTACCCGGACGTGCCAGTCCTACTTTCGAGCTAGCCTCTTGAAGGTGGGGCTGGTTTTATCTAACCCTATTACTTCAATTCTCCAATCTAAAATCTAAAATCTACAATCTAAAATCGATTGACTATGGTTGAACCAGTTGCAGAGTTAAATGAACCTCTATCTCTTCAGACTCCCGAAATAGTAGACCCGAAAATATTTCAGCTCGTTCTCTCTGCAAAAACAGCTCTCAAAATTTCTAAAAAAGACGTTCGATCGACCCTGAAAGCCTCAACTCTAGATGGCATTTTTGCCGCTGTCTTCGAGTCGGCGACCGGCGGCGTCCTGCTGAGCAACTTCTTGCTGCAACTAGGGGCGAGCAGCGTGGAAATAGGTATATTCTCGGCTATTCCGATGGTGGTAAATCTCCTGCAACCATTAGGAGCTTACATCGCAGATCAGACAACCAGTCGCCACTGGTACAACCTATTTGTATTCGGCGTGTCGCGGCTGCTGTGGCTGGTGCTCGCGGTGGCAATTGTTTGGGGTTCCCAGCACGCAGACCTCGACCAACTGCTGCAATGGACACTGGTAACAGTCGTAGCAGCTAGCGTGCTGGCAGCTTTTGCCAATTCTAGCTGGTTCAGTTGGATGGCTGCTGTGGTTCCTCAGCGCTTGCGGGGACGCTATTTTGGCTTTCGCAACAGTGCTGTCAGCCTCATCACTTTGCTGGGAGTGCCGTTGATGGGATTGGGAGTGTCAACTTGGGACGGCGGTCCAATTTTGGGCTACGGTATTGTTTTATTGGTGGGTGTTTTGGCGGGAATGATTAGTTTGGGGTGTCAATGCTTCATGGTTGATGTGAATCCCCAGGTATACAAAAAAAATGCACAGAGCGATCGACTTACAGAGAAAAAAGCAAAGCAAATAACAGATTTTGTGCCTTCTGTGCTGAAAGATTCTAATTTTTTAATGTTTATTCTTTACTTCAGTGTGTGGACATTTGCTATTAATCTCAGCGCGCCTTTTTTTAATATTTACTTGCTAAAAGATTTAAGCTTGGATGTGAGTTTGGTAACGATTTACACCAGCTTAAGTTCCGGGGCAAATCTACTGCTGCTGATGTTTTGGGGTAAGTTGGCCGATCGCTGGGGAAATCGCCCCCTGCTAATTGCGGTTGGGCTGGTGGTGGCCCTAACGCCTTTGCTGTGGTTGGGTACGGGCAATTACCCGTTTGCCCTCTGGGTGTGGCTGCCGCTGCTGCACTTGCTGGGGGGAACGACTTTAGGGGCGATCGGGCTGTGTACTAACAATATTCAAATGGAGCTCGCGTCGATCGAGCAACCTTCGACTTATTTTGCGATCGCCGCAGCGGTTTCGGGATTAGCTGGGGCTTTGGGAACTACCGCCGGCGGCTTTATTGCCGAACTTCCGGGCATGAGTTTGGGAGCAGTGTTTGCCCTCTCGGCTACTGTGCGGCTGATTGCTCTTGTGCCTTTGGTTTTGGTGCGAGAACCTCGTAGCCAGTCGCTGCGGTCGATCGTCCCCACTTTGGGACGTTTCAATTTAAACCGGGGCTAGGAAGTTTTAGTACAAATTTGCCCATTCAGAAACCAGAAAAATCCCAATATTGTTCAACAATTCAACCACATCGCAGGAAATCTGAGAGTGACTGAAACAAAATTTAGCGTCAAACAGAGCATTGAACCTGCTACTTGTGCAACAAATACCTCATTATTATCTTGCAGCCCACAGACAAATCGATAAGATATAGCTGTTTTATAAGCTGACAAGGCAGAGCGTAAATGTCTTTAAAGGTTTGTTAGCTAGGGCGTCGGATCACTACTTCTGTTACGATAATCGAGCATTTTCCATGAAGCAAACCTACGATTTCACGCTCTGAATTTTTTACGTTTTAGGATAATCGAGCATTTTCCATGAAGCAAACCTACGATTTCACGCTCTGAATTTTTTACGTTAAGGAATATAAATAATATTGACATTTTAATACAACAAACTCAAATAGATGGTGTTTTGGGACTAATATCCTGACAATCCAAATAGTTAAAGATTGCCCAGCCACATAACAATTTGGAGCCAAAAATTAGCAGGGCTCGCCTGACGCGACAGAAAAACCGGAATTGGCAATCTCAAGTAACCGATTACCAAAGACAGATCGCTGTCAACTTTCAGATTCAAAGAGAGAATTTAAAAATGAAACGTCTGATCGTTTGTTGTGATGGAACTTGGCAACAACTAAATAGTAGTTACCCAAGTAATGTGATTAAGCTTGCCCAGGCAGTGAAATCGAGTGGCAGTGACGGGGTTCCGCAGATCGTGTTTTATGACGAGGGAATTGGAGCGGATAGTAACAAGATTTTGGGCGGAGCCACTGGACTGGGAATCGATAAAAATATACAAGATGCCTATCGTTTTCTTTCTCTCAACTATGAGAAGGGTGACGAAATATATCTATTCGGGTTCAGTCGCGGTGCTTACACAGTCAGGAGTCTAACCGGGATGATTTATTGCTCCGGTCTCCTATCCCGCCCTCATATTACCAGGGCATCAGAAGCTTACGAGCTTTACCGTACACGAGACATTAAACCAAAGGATCGGGTAGCAGCCAATTACCGCGAAGATTACGGCGATCGCGTCCCGATTACCTTGCTTGGTTGTTTCGACACCGTTGGAGCCCTTGGTATTCCTACTCTACCCGCCTTCAAGAAGTATGACGAACAGCTCAAGAAAAGGTACAGATTCCACGACACCACTTTAAATAAGTTAATTCAAAATGCGTTGCACGCCGTGGCGATCGACGAAGTTCGCGAAATCTTTGATGTTACGCCTATGAAAAAAAATCCTGATGTTGAGAACCAGCGGGTTATTCAAGTTTGGTTTCCCGGCTCGCATATCTGCATCGGCGGTGGAACGAAAGAATACAGCGGTTTATCAGATGCCGCCTTACAATGGATGATCGATTCAACCCGTAACCTTGGATTGGGGCTTGAATTCGATATAAGTGCCATTCCCACAGGTATCAATCCCAATTATGAGATTGATTTTAAAAACAATCCTGGGTTCTTCCAATTGGCAGGAATCAAGTTCCGCGAGGTGGGCGATGCTATTGAGGATCTTCACGAAAGCACGATCAATCGATTGAAAAAACGCCCAGACTATCGACCTAAGAATCTGCAAGAAATTCTCTCCAAAGTAATCGAGAATATAGAAAAATGATAAAACTTTATCAAGCTCTCAGAACCGAACATAAGAAGAGTTTGTAATCTATCTAATCTCCAACAATCGAAAGGAAAAGCAATCATGACAAGAGATACATCTAGAGATGGATTGAGCAACAAAGCTTTAGCATATACGTTGACTCATTTCAAGCCAATTTGGGATTTAGTTCAAAGTTACGAGCCTCTGAAACGTAAACTCAACAAATTTTTTCTCAATAGTATCATTTACAAACTTCCGACTCGCCCGCTTCCCTATAGCTTAATGGGCTTAGATCCCAAAATTCCAGGGACAGATATTCCCAAGAAAACTGATACCTATATCTCTTGGGATTCACTTACAGACAAGACTTATACTGGGCGACATTTACCTCCTGACCCAGAATTTAACAAAGAAGGGAATTTACCACCACTGGACAAATTAAAGACCTTATTCCAAAAAAGAGATGGAAAAACCATTTATTCGGAAAAATCGACTCTGCTCTTTCCCTATTGGGTGCAATGGTTTACAGATAGTTTTCTGCGGATAGATCAGCAAAACCGCTTCAAAAATACCTCCAACCATCAGATTGATATGTGTAATGTTTACGGGTTGACCCGCAAACAAACAAATATGCTCAGAGCTTTCAAAGACGGTAAATTTAAAACCCAAAAACTCAAGCGCAAAGATGGCGTAGAAGAAGAGTATCCACTCTTTTATTATGCCGATCCTGAGCAGGGTATTGTCCATCCTCAATTTGAAGGTCTTCATGCACCCCTTAATGATGAGAAAAGACAACCCCCCGAAAAGAAAAGCAAGCTATTTGCAATGGGAGTTGAACGGGCAAACGTCCAAGTTGGCTATGTCATGCTCAACACTTTATGTATCAGGGAGCATAATCGAATTTGTGATGTTTTGTCCAAAAGCTATCCGCAATGGGACGATGAGAGGCTCTTCCAAACCGCGAGAAATATTCTCATGGTGATTGTTCTCAATATCATTATGGAAGAGTACATTTTCCACATTACGCCCTATAATTTTAGGTTCTTTGCCGATCCTGAAGCTTTTACCAAGGAAAGTTGGTATCGAGAAAATTGGATGGCGATTGAGTTTAGTTTTGTCTATCGCTGGCATAGTGCGGTTCCTGAAACCTTTACCTATGACGGGAAAGAAAAATCCATGTACGATTCCCTCTGGAATAATCAGATGTTAATCGATAAAGGGTTGGGTGCATTGATGGAAGAAACTTGTTCCCAACCAGGCACTAGAATTGGTTTGTTTAACACACCTGATTTTAAGATCGCAGGAACACCTTATACATTTATTGATGCTACCGAACTAGCATCTGTTAAACTCGGACGGCAGGCGCAGTTAGCCAGTTATAACGATTACCGCGAAATGTGTGGTTATCCCAGGGTGACTGATTTCAATCAAATTACGGGTGACGAATACGCTCAACAGAAATTAAAAGAGTTGTACGGTCATGTTGATAAGATTGAACTATTTGTCGGATTGTACGCTGAAGATGTGCGGGAAAATTCAGCAATTCCGCCTTTAGTAGCACGGATAATTGGCATTGATGCTTTCTCCCAAGCTTTAACTAATCCTTTGCTATCCCCTAAAGTCTTCAATAAGGAAACTTTTTCTGAGGTTGGTTGGGAAATTATCCAAAATACCAAAACAGTCTCTGATTTAGTGAATCGTAATGTTCCTCCAAGCGATCCTAAGTACAAAGTCTCCTTCGAGCTTTAAGTTGTAGCTGACAACTAAGACTCAAGATAGTGGGGGGCGCAAACACACCTGCGCCCTCAAAAATGAGGAATAAAAAGCAATACGGTTTAGTTAAAACTGTTTATTCCCCGGAGATCCCCCTAAATCCCCCTTAATAAGGGGGACTTTGAGTAAGTTCTTGTCCCCCCCTTATTAAGGGGGGCTAGGGGGGATCAGGCTTAACTGAACCGTATTGGAAGAAAAAGGCGATCTTTTCGCAAGCGATTCAGCTACGGCAATTCGGAAGCAATTGCAGCAGCATTTATACTGTTTCACAGATGGAACGGTTTGTGTACAGCCTTTTTTAGCGATTAACAGAAGGTTATGTTATGAACAAAAAGTTATTTACCGAATATCCCGAACAGGACGAACGCAAATATTACGATCTTTTGGTTGAGCAGGCCAAGCTTCGGATGGATAATCTTTACGGCAATAAGGATCGGGCGCTGCGAGATACTCACGCCAAAACTCATGCGTGCGTTAAAGGAACTCTGGAAATTTTTGACTTTGATGAGGAAGAGATTAAACGGGAATTGGGTAAACGCGCTTCGTTAAGTTCTTCGCAACTCAATGCTATTTCCCTTAAGCAAGGTTTGCTAGCAAAACCCAAAGAATATCCTGTTTGGTTGCGATTTGCTAACGGGGCTACCAAAGTATACCCTGATTACCAAAAAGATTCGCGCTCAATCTCACTGAAAGTGATGGGGGTGGAAGGGGAACGACTCACGCAAAGCCACGAGTCAAAAACCCAGGACATCATTGTTCACAATTCAGAGATATTTGTGAGCCAAACCATCAAAGACTACTACGGCTTTTTTTCTGCTCTTGTTGAATCACCAGAGACATTGAAAAAGTGGCTAATACGACATCCCAGACACTTTTTAGCTGTGTCAACGCTTACGGGTAGCCGGACTCCGAAGAGTTTGCTAACAGCCAAATATTGGAGCGGTTCACCCTCTGCTTTGGGTCTCAATCCCGATTTCGATCCCTCCCAGCCGGGTCTAGTTCCTGTCGAATATCCTGCGGTAATTAAGTATGGGTTTACTCCGGTTTCATGCAAACCACCGCACGAGATAATTCCAGAACAATCTCGACCGGGAATTCCTAAAATTCCCTTTGTCGATCGCGCTAAAGCCTTGGGTTTAGATCCCAATAAACCAGACAATTATTACCGGGATGATCTAATTCAAGCCTTGGCGAAACCTGATGCCCAATACTGTTGGGATTTTGGCATTCAGTTCCAAACCAGCTTAAAAATGCCGATCGACGATGGCATCAATGTCTGGAAGGAAAAGGAATCACCCTTCTTGAGAGTAGGTCGTCTCACCGTCAAGCATCAGATTATTGATTATGAAAAACAATCTGATTTCAACGAAAACCTGAGATATTCTCCCTGGAACGGCTTAGCAGTTCATCGTCCAGTAGGTGCGATCAATCGGATACGCGGTGTTGTTTACCCCGTTGTAGCGAATTATCGCCTTCAAAAGCGAGGTCTTGTCCACCAAGAACCAACCGGAGAAGAAACATTTTAAGGGATTAGATGTCTTGCAAAAAGAACACCAAACTAATAACCTTACTAACTGGTCTTGCTTTAATTACTTTCAGGGAATCCCTGGTCAAAAAATTCAATTGCTAGAACGGTTTGATGGTGCTAAGTAGAAGGAAGAAGAAAGAAGGAAGAATGCTTGTAAAGCCAGCTTTTTAGCCATTCCGATATTAGGTTTAATTAAGTGGATTTACTTATACTATTTCCAAAAAGTAAAACCCAGAGTATATCAGCAAGTTGAACTCCCGACTCTTCTATCAACAAAGCGCAAAATTGGTTTGCCGATCGCACCTTCTCAAAAATCCCATATGTGCGATCGCGAATTCGATTAAACCAGGTTTATTGGCGATCGCCAACGTCCGTCTAGGATAGTCCAAATCCGTCGTTAGCACAGCCCTCGAAGAGGATCGCACTCCTGAGTCAGTTGGGACGAGCGCACTCATCACCATGTGCCAGTTGCGTAAATCCTGAATCAATCATATTATATTGTTACAAAAATATCTTATGAAAAGGAGTTTATGCGAATACACTATTTTTTGTCAATTTTCCCAATATTACTTGTACTCACGTTTCAGGATACTACATTTGCCCAGTCTCTAGACTCAGTACCATCAAGTGCGATCGCCCCAACCGCACCTCAAAACATTGCCCCGACTCTCAAAGAGGAAGTTAAAGATGACTTTGTGAAAGTTCCAGGTCAGGAGACATCTGTTTCCCAACTGTCCGACGTACAGCCTCATGAGGTTAAAGATGACTTGGTAAAAGTTCCAGGTCAGGAGACATCTGTTTCCCAACTGTCCGACGTACAGCCTCAAGAGGTTAAAGATGACTTGGTAAAAGTTCCAGGTCAGGAGACATCTGTTTCTCAAGCGTCCGACGTACAGCCTCAGCAGGTTAAAGATGACTTTGTAAAAGTTCAAGGTCAGGAGACATCTGTTTCTCAAGCGTCCGACGTACAACCTCAGGAGGTTAAAGATGACTTTGTAAAACTTCAAGGTCAGGTGACATCTGTTTCCCAACTGTCCGACGTACAACCTACCGATTGGGCATTTCAAGCCTTACAATCTTTAGTTGAACGCTACGGTTGTATTAGCGGATATCCCGATGGCACTTATAGAGGGAATCGAGCCATGACTCGTTACGAGTTTGCGGCGGGTTTGAATGCTTGCTTGCAACGAGTTAATGAACTGATTGGTGCCTCTGCTGTCGATAAAATAACCCAGGAAGACTTAGCCGTTTTACAGCGACTCCAAGAAGAGTTTGCCGCAGAACTAGCTACCTTACGAGGTCGGGTTGATACTTTAGAAGCTCGTACTGCTGAACTCGAAGCTAACCGATTCTCCACAACTACAGTTTTGGGAGGAGAAGCCATTTTTGCGTTAGCCACAGCAACAGGAGGCGACCCCCCTGGAGACCAAAGTAATAACCAACCCGTTTTTAATAATTTGGTGCGTGTGGGAACCGTCTCATCTTTTAGTGGTTTAGATCGCTTAAGAATTGGCTTAGTTAGTGGAAACTCGGCAAATCGAGGCTATGCCGGAACAGTTGAGAAACCAGGATTTGGTGACATGGCCCTGCTATCTTCTCAGACTGATACCAATAACCGAATCGCCTTAGACCTATTAGAATACAGATTTCCTGCATTTAACAATCGCGTAGTCTTTACGGCTAGACCTGTTGGCTTCAGTCTTAGCAACGTACTTACCGCGAATTCTCCCTACTTTGATACGGGACGGGGAGCTATTTCTCGATTTGGTGAAGCCAGTCCTCTCTTTAAAATCGGTAGCTTAGATGCAGGAGCAGGTGCCGATTGGTTAGTAACAGATTGGCTGCGATTGCAAGTTGCCTATGGAACAAGAAACAGCAGCGATCCTAATCAAGGTATCAGTGGCTCCGATCACAGTACATTGGGAGTTCAGTTTTTAATTAAACCCTCTGGCAATACTTTAGCAGGTCTAACTTACATTAACGCCTACTCTGCCAATGGCAGCCTCGATACCTTTACAGGTAGCTTAAATGCCGATACTTCTGGCGGTTTGGAGAAACCCATACAGGTTAATGCTCTAGGTGCATCGTTTCAATGGCGGATTAATCGTCAAGTTACCTTGGGGGCATGGGGAGGTGTTACAATGGGGAACTTCCTTAATAGCAATGCCTATGCTAATACAACAACTTACGCGGCTTCTGTGGGGATTTCCGATCCCTTTGGTCGTGAGGGAGACTTATTGGCTTTCATCATTGGTCAACCCCCTAAATTAGTTGCAGGTCGGGATTTACCCAACGGAACCGATCGAAATACCTCTCTACACTTTGAGACATTTTATCGCTGGGGTGTATCGGATAACATTTTTGTTACTCCGGGTTTCTTTGTTATTACTGCTCCTGAACATAATGCTGATAATAACACAATTTTTATGGGTGTCCTCAGAACAACATTTCTGTTCTAAGCAGTTTGTCCTCAATTGAACACAAGTTTTGGAGATTAAAATCGTGAATCAGTATTTACCCAACTCAAAAGTTCTGAATCCCTTCCTGGCTATTGTGATTCTGAGTCTAGGAGGAATAGGATTTTTTCCTTCACATAGCCAAGCAGAAAGTTTAAACTCGTCTCACTCCAGTTCAGAAACTCAAACTATTGCTCAATCTCGACGTACCCGACCTACTTTTTTTGAAGAAACACAAGATCCAGAAGCAAGAAGAAGAAGGGGATTCAGGGAGACATTTTTAAATGATGCTTTAGGGGGAACTGCCGATCCCCTGAGTGGGACAGGTGGAGTGGCTACAACAGTAGATTCTTTACAAAAAGTAGGGTTTAACGGACAAAATGCAGCAGGTCAATTGCGTCCAGGACAACTAAATTTATCTCCCACTTTTGACCGAACAAATGTTATTATTCCCTCTCAAAGAGGACGTAATTAAGGGGTTACGCATACACTCAAGGGGAACAGACCGTTCCCCAAGTGAGTTTCCCAAGGATAAACAATAGAATGACTTTAGCCAAAAGTAATATCGCCGATCACCAGTTTATTAGGTTGGTTTCCTAGAATTACTGATTTTCCAATCCCTTGAAACAACAGATTTGATGAAGGATTGCTTTCTAAAATATAAGCACCGGGCGTTAAATTAGAGTCAGTTGTTCGAGGCAATGGTACTGAGGCTAAAACATTTCCTGTTCCATTCACTCCCTCATAAATCGTCACTTGATGCTCGGCAAATGGAGAAGCATAACGGAAGCTGAATTGTTGATCGAATCCATTGGCTACATTGATGATAATTGATTGTCCTTCATTGTAGGTAATCCCACGAGCAACCTGTCCGGGGTTAATCAAAGGATCGATAAAATTACCGCTTCCTCCTTGCTGTGCGCTGACAATTGCCAAAGCATTTGCAGACAAGTCAAAACCCGATTCTCGAATTAAAGGCTCTCTAGCAATACTTTGTAAATTACCCACATTATCTATATTTAAGGGGACACCACTATCGCTGCGATTAATTATTAAGGTTGCAGCAGTCTGTACACCTAAAGTGGCTCCGTTTGTGGGATTAACTAAGGAAAGATTAATAGTTTCATTGGGTTCAAAGAGAGCATCATTAATGATGGGAATTCGGATAGTTTTGGGTGTGGTATCCCCATCGATAAACGAAACAGTAATCGGTGTAGCATTATAATCTGTTCCGGCATTTGCAGTGCCGTCACTCGCTAATACAGTCACATCCACTGTTCCCAAACTACCTCCAGTTCTAGTCACCATCACTTCCAGACTGGTTGTACCATCTTCATTCACTGAATAGCTGGGGTTACTAAACTGCAAAATCCCAGGAATGCCAATGGGCGGCGTTGTTGGAGCATTTCCAAAATTGATATTTTCTGCATTGAAACCCCTACCAGGAGGAATTGTAACTGGATTAGGAACCTGAGTGGCTACAAAACCCGGTTGTTGGACTTCCCGAAGTATGTAAGTATTGGGTTGTAGGTCATTGAACTGATAGGAACCTGTAGCATCTGTTAGGGTTGATGGTTCACTGCTATCAAGGGTATTGTTTCTGTTGAGATCAATGTAAATGGTAAATCCTGCAATTCCTGGTTCTCCTACGTCAGGAATTCCGTTAACATTGACATCAATAAATTTCCTGCCACTAATACTGCCAGTGACAGTTGTTATTGTTCCTGCACTATTAAGAATGTCAAAGTTAGTGGTCTGAT
>NZ_JAUBOS010000034.1:16327-41888 GCF_036700365.1 Microcoleus sp. w2-18bC1 | reverse complement strand
TTTCCTGCCACTAATACTGCCAGTGACAGTTGTTATTGTTCCTGCACTATTAAGAATGTCAAAGTTAGTGGTCTGATTAGCAACCACAGTAACAGGTTGAACTGGAGTCAAACGAGTGAAGTCTGGGGGAACAATTTCTTCAACAGTATAGGTGGCGGGGAGTAAATTTGGGAAAGCATAACCACCTAAACTATCTGTTTGAGTTGCTGATTCTAGGCTATCGAGTTGACCGTTGTTATTCTGATCTAAAAATAGGGTGACACCTGACTGAGGTTGATCTGATCCCGCTTCAAGCCTTCCGTTACGATTGAGATCGTTAAATTTTCTTCCACTAATACTGCCAGTGAAAATTGGTGGTATCTGTGCAAAATTCTGACGATTAACAATGTCAAAGTTAGTGGTCTGATTAGCAACGACAGTAACAGCTTGAACTCGAGTAAGACGCTCGAAACCTGCGGGAACAATTTCTTGAACAGTATAGCTGGCGGGGGGTAAATTTGAGAAAAAATAACCACCTAAATTATCTGTTTGAGTTTGTAATTCTCCGCTATCGAGTTGACCGTTGTTATTCTGATCTAAAAATATGGTAACACCCGGCTGAGGTAGATCCTCTCCCGCGTCAAAAATTCCGTTACGATTGAGATCGTTGGTAAATTTTGTTCCTTGAATACGGCCAGTAAAAGTAGGTAAAGGTTCTGGACCAGGAATATTAATTTGTTGAGCAAACTTCAGGTTATTCGTTAAAGTTGCTAATCCCCCTGTCTCAAGTGTGCTGTTGTTATTACTATCTAAAGCTGAAATGAGGTTATTGCTGGGAAGTAAGGTTAAGTTTTTCATTTTTTTGAGATTGGTAGAGAGTTGTTAGAATTCAATGGCTTGTCATTGGATCTTTTTTTGAGTAAGATTCAATGATTTAGAAAAAATAATCGAGAAGGCAAAAATCGCTACTTTTTTACCACTACCAACTTTCACATCCAGATTCATCAATAAGGACTCCGGTTGGACAATCTCTGAGTTGTGATTCTACACGATTAAATATTTTATACACATCCTCAATGACATCTGCCTCAGCTTTATTTGCCCGTCCTCTAGTAATTACCGAAGGATTGACAGGTGGCGGATTAAAAGTTAGTCTAATCTGCTTAGCTTCAATTTGACTAATCAAATAAACCGCTTGAATTCCACAACTACTACTAAGATTTAACTCCGCATCGATGCAGTAATTATCCCCTTGCCTTCTTCCAGCAGCATGAATCCCAATTAATTCTCCATGTTGATTAAAAACGGGACTGCCACTCATCCCCGGTTTAGTCCAGTTATCATACATAATGTTATACCCCCCATTTGAAAAGGGAGTATCATCAACTTTAACTAACTGACCTGGACTAAAAACACGCACAGTACGAGCAACCCCTCCTTCTGGTTCAGGCCAACCGGATAGATAAACGGGCTCATTAACTTGAATCTTTTCAGAATTATTACTCATAACAGCAATTGGATAATCCTCATTACTGGTGAATTTGAGTAAGGCGAGGTCAAATCCTCCGATGGGTAAATCCCAAGACTGATAGTTCCCAAATCGAATGATATTATCCCCAACATCGCCAACTTCATGAAATTTTTCATCCCAGGTCACAACCCCCCAAATAGTTCCACTGTTAGGTTGTTCAACAACGTGGGTATTGGTGACTGCATAATAAGTATTACCCTTGCGGGCAACAATCACACCCGAACCTGGATTAAATGTTTCTAGCCCTCCATCACTTTTTTTTAAAGCTTTCCCAATTAAAACTGTAGTTTGCGAAGACATCGCATCGATATCATCGGGCATAATTGCTTGAGAAGGTGGACTTAATAGAATTAAGCCGATCGCTGTAATTAACGCTAAAAACTTCGATAAAATGCTAGAGCCTCGACGGGATATAATCATAATTGTTAATATCATCAATTCTACTTGTATAAAAACTCTTGCTCCCATTTCTAAAATAATGTTTCTGAAGCCGGATGAGTTTTGGGTTTCTGAAACCGCGATATGGGAATTGCCCAACTTAAGGCTTCCATTTGTTGAAATAGCTTTTCTGAAGGAACTGTTCCATCCTCAAATTTAAACACATCCATTCCTTGAAACGGATACTTAAGACGACCATTAATGCCAATTAATCTACCATATTGATTTAAAACTGGTCCTCCACTCATGCCATCTTCAACTTCATTGGTGTAACCGAGTTGGTATCCTTGGGGAAGCGTTCGGTTCAATAGCATTCCCACCTTTCCCACCGTTAAACGGTACGCTTTATTTCCCCAATCCTTTGTACTTAAAGGTGAATTTTGGTTGGGCCAATACCAATTCGGGAATCCAGAGGCATAAACTAATTCTCCGAGTGCAAGGGGTTGTAAATCTAGGGTAGCGACTCGATAAGATTGGTTACTGGTAAACTGAACTAAGGCTAAATCTAAGTCGGCGAACTGAACAGACCGCCGCCATTCAGCGTGATAGGATTGACCGTCTGAGGTAAGAACCGTGTATTTGTTGTAATAGCTATTCTCCACAACATGATAGCAAGTCAATACTGTATAGGTTTGTCCTTGGCGATCGATAATTACACCCGATCCTAAACCGGGTTCTGTTAGGATTCTAACGGTAACTTGTCTAGCAATTTCAGGAACTGATACCCCGACTGCCGGTAAACGGGAAGTTAGTGTTTGGGAGGGTTGAACGGTTGCGATATTAATGATGGAACTCTGGGGATGAGTTGGAAATGGAATTTCCCAGCCCCTAGACAATTCCTGCAATACCGGACTAACGACGAATAATTGTAACCCAATTAAGGTAGATAATAATTCCATTTTGAGCCAATCAACATCAAGTTTAAAAGAGTAGGGGATGCCTCTACAGGACAGCCCCTACAAAAGATTCTTTCTGGTTAATTTTTGGGGATTGATTACGACAAGAGATTAGAAGATCGTCTCATTGGGAGCAGGTTGAGATGGAGACTGAGGTGCATAGGTCGGGTCGGAAGTTCCTAATTCCTGGTCTAAATCACTGATATCGACTTGTATTCCCTCACCACGATTTTCCCGAATACCACTTGTTCCTTTTGTTGAAAAATTCGTTATCTCTTCCAGAATTTGTCCAACGCGAGGTCGATTTTCGGGCTTGAGGGTAAACAACATATTGCCGGAGTTGCACTGAGATTGACCCGTTCCTAGAACACAAATCACCAGATCCCTGTTGACAATTCCACTAAAAAAACGCATTCCTGCAAAAGTTCCTCCATTCGCCATGACAGCATTGTGCAGTTTAGAGGAAACCATTTGGCAGCGGGTTTCAGGAGTATATTGTTCTCCAAAGTAATTTGTAGTCCATGTAATAATGGGTGCTTGTCTGCCATTCTTTTCAGCGACTGTTACTGTACCTGCACAACGAACAGTTGTCATTGCTGGGGGGAGAACTTGACGAGTTGGCTGTAGTGGGATGCCGCCGGCAGGAGGATTGGAAGGCCCAATTCGTTGAGCTTGGGCTTCACTGGTTAACGTCACCATACCTGCAACAGCCATTGCTAAACATGAAAGGGAAGCGAGCGATTGAAATTTCATGATGTTTTTTTCCTAATAAAATAAGCGAAAGCATTGAATAAAAGCACCCAGGTTCTCGAGTTGTTACTATCAATTAATCCGCAACTTTTTACGGCTTGTAACAACACCTCAGAATATTGGTCCCTCGTCAGGCGGTGTATTGACTGGTCCAGGAGTGTAGATGGGTGGGGAAACAGCATTCTGGGGCAAAATCTCTCCCGTTGTGCGATCGTAGGTGTAGTTTCCAGCCGGTACTGCTGAAGTCGGTTGAATGCAGTAAACTTTGGTCGCTTCAAAAGCAATCCTCACCACAGCCGTGACTGCATTACAATCGACGAGAGTTGCTCTCCAACTATTGATCGTTGCAATATAGGGATCGGCAGGTTGTTTGCGGGTTATCTCATCTTTATCTTGATTGTAAACCCACTCTCCCGGTCCTCCTACCCAATTCCTTACACATCTTTTTTCACCTCCAATGTCAATTACTGCAACGACATCAGGGGTACTGCAAGCTGTTGAGATTAAGTCGTGTTTTTTCAGCACCTGATCTGCAGAAGACAACTGTTGTTGGGGTCCCACCACAGCACCATTGCGTTTAACAAGAAGGGTGATGCTGTAGTTTCCAGGTTGATCGTTATAAGAAACTACACGAACTTTCCACGTCCCTCCAGTATCAATAGAGTTTTGCGAAAAAACTTCCTTTGTACCTCCATTTAAGTCTAGATCAATAGGACCTATAGATGGCTGATCGGGCGGATACACCATTAACACAATATCAATTGCAGAGCCTTGCTGGGTCACACCTGTGATTTGAATATCATCACCTGCTACTGCTTGAAAGCTGTACTCTATTCCGGGACGAGATTTACCAGAAATAAAAACAGGATTGGATGAATCATCGATTCTCCCAGTAAGAGTCTTGGTGGACTCTAACGTCTGTGCCATAACTGTGCTGTTAAAACCGGCTGTGGTCGCACCGATCAGAGCAGCAGTTAGAGCAATTCTTTGAAACTTAATGTATTTCATTGTCCTTATAACCTCCACATCCCGACTATAGATTAGATACCCAACTGCTGTAGGACTATATTGGCAATTGTTACAAAAGTTTAAAAAAATTAATTTATTCAGAGTCAAACTCCGAAGTTTAACTTCACTGTATTGTAATGCTTTTGCTTTGGAGGCGCTTGTTGCCCCTTGAACGGTACAGTTGGCATTTTCCTAAAAATTATCGCGTCCAAACTTTTGCAAGAGGTTTATTGTTTACTGTAGTTTAGACTAAAAAATGAGTGCAGCTAAAAGTGGCTGCCTTTGAATATCCGGGAAGCTGTTGCTCAAAAACTCAATAAGGAAGAGATTAAACAACTAATTTTGAAGACTTTTTGCGTCGAGAAACCCGTTTTTTCACAGTGGGATAACACGGTGCCTTAGTACGTATCCTTCCTTTTTCCCAGCCGGGGGATTTTCCCCTCTGTTTGGGCATTTTTGCGGGAGTACCAATGTCAACTAAAACCGACAACATTGATTGGGCAACACGTCCAGGCGTTAAATTAATCGTAGCAGATTGCCAAGGTAACACATTCTCGATCACTAAATCCCTAGCCAGCCAGAGTTGCCAACTCATCAATGGCATTAAATCACTCCACCGCTCGGATTGTTCGGGAGTTCTCAAGTTAGGCAATGTCCAATGTAATCGCTGCTTGGCAAACCTATACCAATGATCCACCCCAAAGCGTCGTAAATACTTAAACCAAACTGTTTCTAGAGGAAGAGTTCGTTCTCCCACCCAAGCCAACCATAAGGGTGGAAATGGTTGACCATTTGACATGGGCTTCATTCTTTCGATCTGGATTAAATTAACTCTCTGTTCAGGCGCACGATAAAAATGTAAGTCAACCCATTGTCTGACTTGGACTTGTCCCAACTGTGGATGTTCGTCAATTTCGATCGCAGCATCCGCTTGGAGCCATGTAGTTGGGTCATTCAGCCTCATTTTTGGCCCGTGTTTCCGTGGTCTGCCGCGACCACTATAGGCTGGTGGTGCCGACCACAAGCAGGCATTCTTTCGGACTCGCATTAAACAATCAGCTTGAATGTCTGCTTGCGCTAATACCCAATTTGCATTGCCATATTCTCGGTCTAAGACTGCTAATACTGGATGGAGGCTCTGTTCACAGACAAGTTTGAGTTGGGAAGCTGCTTGTAGTATGGGTGAAGACCCACTACTAATTCGTTCATGGAGTAGGGGTAATGCCCAACTTCCTTGAGCTTCGGGTATCCAGGCAATGGTACTGTACCCCTGTCCAATAATTACGCCCTTGTGATATTCATGGGTTCTGTCTTTTAAGGTTTTGGCCTCTGGTCTCCCCCACGCAGTATGATCGATCGCCACTAATATATGTTCTGTTGCAGGTATTTGCTGTTCTAATTGCTCTCGATACAACTCCATCAGTTTTTTTCGGTCTGGTCTACAGTCTTGTAAGGCTTCATAGATACTTGACCATTGTCGATTGAATAGCGGGCTGAGTGAAAATTCTGCTAAACATGACGCATTTCTGGTGGTCATCACTGCATCCATCAGCTCGAATGTGGCATCTTTCGCGACTACCAATAACTCGTATGCTGCTTGACGAAATTTCCTTAATCGTTCACTGTTCATTTAGGGAGTGGATAGGTTTTATTTTGCACCCTCATTCTCTCCCGGCGCGGTGGCTCTAGTTCTTCTTTGGCCACCGTTCTCATCTTTAGTTAGTCTAAACTACAGTTGTTTAAGTACCGTTAAAAAATTCAAGAAAATAGCAGAAAAGCTTAGGGGTATTTGAAGCGAAACCTTCAAAAAATCCCATCCCTTTTTAGGGGGTGGGAGTGTTGAAAATTCTGAATTTTTAGTCCTCAGTCCTTAGTCCTCATTATTCAGTAGCAATTAATCAATAACTGGGTTCGTACCCAACTATTAATTATTCTGCTAGCAACCAACTGATGACTAATGACCAACGACTGATGACTAATAACTTAAGCTTGCCGTGAGTAGTATTCCACCACTAGCAGTTCGTTAATTTGTAGAGCAATCCACTCGCGTTCGATAACGCCGTTAACTTTGCCAACCAGTTTTTGCTTATCAAATTCCAAGTGATTCGGCAAGTGAGCCAAGCCTGGGTCTTTGAGATTAGCTTCTACCATTGTGCGCGAGCGCTCTCTATTTTTCACAGCAACCACATCACCAGGCTTGCACTGATAGCTGGCGATATTGACTTCACGGTCATTGACAGTTATGTGACCGTGATTTACCAATTGTCTAGCGGACGGAATGGTTGGAGCCATTCCCATCCGAAACACAGTATTGTCCAAGCGCATTTCCAAAAATTGCAGTAACACTTGACCTGTGGAGCCCGTGACACGGCGGGCTTTGCGGACGTAACGGAGCAATTGGCGTTCCGTCACACCGTAATTGAAACGGAGTTTTTGCTTTTCTTGCAAACGAACCGCATACTCAGAGAGCTTTTTGCGGTTTTGACCGTGCTGTCCAGGCGGATAATCTCGTCTGGGGGTTTTGCGGGTTAGACCCGGCAACTCTTTCAGGCGACGGACGATTCTCAATCGGGGGCCTCGATATCGAGACATTTATTTTCCTCTCTAATATCTGTATGCAATATTTATGCAGACTCTATATTATATGTTGGTAACGGTCAAAATTAAAATAAAGATCGATAAAAAAACGATCGACCGCAGCGCGATCCATAATGTGCGGTAAATTCTGAAGGAAAAGCCGATCGCTCGATCGCCCCAATCAGCCAAAAAAACTCACTACTCGATCTGCCATGCACAACCGCAATTTCTCCCGCACTTCTTCCCCAAAGCCAGCACCGACAGGCTCAAACCCTACCGCGCGCTGGATATTGGCTCTCGGCAGGCAGCTAGCAGCA
Source organism: Microcoleus sp. w2-18bC1 (assembly GCF_036700365.1). Taxonomy (NCBI): domain Bacteria; kingdom Bacillati; phylum Cyanobacteriota; class Cyanophyceae; order Oscillatoriales; family Microcoleaceae; genus Microcoleus; species Microcoleus sp. w2-18bC1. Next base: position 34,392 of record NZ_JAUBOS010000034.1, on the reverse strand, counting down.
CTCGGTTTGTTGGCAACAGCACTGCCAATCTCACCAGCATCAGCCATCACTATTAGAATCCCTCGCTCTAGGAATCCCTATCGCGTCTGCGCCCTGGAACTAATCGAAGCCGGAGTGGGGGCAGAGGCAGCCGCCGCCGCTTGTGCTGACGCCCTCCGCCCCCGCGATATATCTAAATGCGCCCTCCAAATCAACCGCAAAACCAATATTTCGGGTGTCGAAGCGCTCTCTAGCTGTCGGCGGGTGAGGCGTCCCCAAGAATTGGCTACTTGCGTAGTGAATATTAACGGCAAAACTCGAACTCAACCTGCAGATCCCCTGGTAGTGCTCGATGGATGCCGCCGCAGTTTATTGCCACAACAGTTTGCTGAATGCGTAGTCGGTTTGAGCGGCAGGCTCGAATTTCCCACTGACAGGTTAATCACCACTTGTCTTGACCCCAGGGACAGCGTGAGCCAGTTGGACGGGCGTCCTGCACCTACCCCTCCTGTGGAGCTAATTTCACCGCCTTCGCCCCTCAATTAATTTGTCAGTTGTTAGTTGTCAGTTGTTAGTTGTTATTTGTTAGTTGTTATTTGTTATTCCACAGCTATTAGCTACTGCCAATCGCCAACTACCAACCGCCAACTGCCAACTGCCAACTGCCAACTGCCAACTGCCAACTGACTTCTTCCTTCTAATCAAATGTCAGAAATTTTTGCTCAAATTACAATCGAAGAATTAGCTCGCCAATTAGCAGAAACCAATGCTGAGAAATTGCAGCTTGTAGACGTGCGGGAACCTTACGAAATTGAACTCGCGGCGCTGCCGGGATTTGTAGCTTTTCCGCTGAGCGAGTTTGCCGAATGGTCTGGTGAAATTGACGCTAGACTCGATCGCGACACCGAAACCCTAGTTCTGTGCCATCACGGAGTGCGATCGGCTCAAATGTGCCACTGGTTAGCCACTCAAGGATTTACCAACGTTAAAAATATCGTTGGTGGCATCGATGCTTACTCAATGGTTGTCGATCGAACCGTCCCCCGCTATTAACATCAAATCCAGTTCTTCACTATCGTTTTTTCCAGAGTCCGCGCAGGCGGACTTTGTATGTGTAGAAACGAATTATATTTCCCAGGAATTACCTAATTCACACCAGCAAATCGAAAATTTAAAAGCGTACTCATAGTGAGCCGATCGCGCCCCTGCCTTTTCGAGTCATAAAGAGCTTCATCAGCCGCCAGTAGCAGGGTGATCGCATCATTTTCCTCGCTCGGAACAACGCTGGCAATTCCCAAACTAATTGTTACCACAGAATTAGGTAGACCGTCAAGACTCTGCGGGTTAAAAAAAATATTCAAAGCTTTCACTTTCGCTCTAATTTGTTCGGCAACAACCAGAGCCGCCGACCCATCAGTTTCCGGTAAAATCACAGCAAATTCCTCGCCCCCGTAGCGAGCAGCTACATCAGCAGGACGCTGGAGCGATCGGCGAATTGTCTGAGCTACCGATCGCAAACACTCATCTCCTGCTTGATGTCCGTAGGTATCATTATATATTTTGAAATAATCGAGATCGCACAAAATTAAAGATATCGGAGACCCCTCTCGATCCATGTGTTTCCACTCCATTCGCAAGCAACTATCAAAATACCGTCTGTTGCCAATTTGAGTAAGTTCGTCCACATTCACCAAAGCTTGCAGCCTTTGATTTTCTTGCTGCAACTCCTCAAAACGAACCACCGACAACTTGTCCTCGCACAAATTTTGCCCTTGAAAATACAGGCGGTATAATTCGCAAGACAAACTACAGTTATTTCCCTCTAATTTGACAAGTCCCATGCTGTCTAACTGATAAGCCATCAAAGGTTCGAGGTGAATGCTATTTTTAGCATCGACAACTTGTTGGAATGCGGAGGCGAGTTCGGGCTGCTGTTGAATGGCGATCGACTGATTTTGCAAATAGTCGCTATAAATTCCGCTGTGAGTAGGAGCTGCTGTTAAAAGTTCTGCCAACTCGGCTCGCCCCAGTTCCTCCCCAGGCTCATCCCGATCGACGGACAGGCGATTTTGTTGCAAAATTGCCAGGTGATACAGCGCTAAATGCACTAAATAAGGATGCCCGCCTACCATGTTAATTAATTGCTCGATCGGCTCGCTATTGCTCCAGTTCAGTCCGTGTCTGCACGCCAAATCTTTAATTTGTTCAGCAGTAAATTCTGAGAGTTTAATCGGCATTCCTACATTAAATGGAGATTGATTAAGCCTCAAAGCAATATAAATCTCTGTCGAATGAATGACAACTATGCGGAGTTTTTGCCAAGTGGTGCTAGCGCGAGCTTGTTCATACCAAAAACGGATCATCGAAAGAAAATCTTGAGCAATATTGGTGCGTTCAAATACTAGATTTATTTCGTTGATTACCAAGACAATGGGACTGTCAATTAGTTCGAGTAAATAGTTTTCAAAGTAAATAGTGCAGCTTACCTTGCTGCCCATATCTTCATCCCAGAATTCATCAATATTTGGTTCTAGTTTGAGTTGCCGAGCGACATTGACACAAAACCAGCGCAAAAATTTATCTAAACTAGCAAAAACCGCTGTGTCGGCTTGCTGAAAGTCTACAGTTACTGTGCGGTATTCACGATCGACTGCCGCGTGAATTATCCGCAGCATCAGCGAACTTTTGCCCATTTTTTTTGGAGCTTTAATGCGAACCATGCCTCCGGGTTTGCTAATTTCTGCAAAGGCCAGGGCTTCGGCCCCTGATCGATCGATATAAAATCGAGAGTCAAGCGGTATGGGGCCGCCGGGAAATTCTAGATTGGCAACTGTTTGGATCAAGTTTGGTGATTTTTGGAGTCCTGGCATAGTCATTGCACAAGGCGATACCCTGACCAAAAAAATGGGATACAAGCCTCCCCCTTCTAGGGGGACTTTCGGTTCGGAATCTCTCCGAGAGGTTTTTGAATAAACAGCACGGCATTTATTCAGGTTGGCTCTACAATGATTGTATGTTAAATCTAACCTACGAGTACAAGCTCATTCCTACCGACGCGCAACGCCAGACTTTCGACCAGTGGCTCAATATTTGCCGCAAGGTCTACAACTTTGCATTGCGAGAACGAAAAGATTGGGTTAATTCTCGTAAGTGTGATATCAATTCGTGCAGCATTAAGCAGGAATACATTATCCCTGCTGATGCACCGCGTCCAACCTTTGCAGGCCAATGCAAATCATTGGCAATCGCAAAGAAGTTAATTCCTGAGTTGAAACTGCCTCACACCCATGTCTTGCAACAGGCGTTGCGCCAATTAGAGGCAGCGTTTGTGGCGATGTGGGAACGAGGACACGGTTTTCCTAGATTCAAAAAGCGGATGCGCTCATTTGTGTTCCCTCAATTGAATCTAGAATCCGTTAAACAGTTTGATGCTACCGATTGGGTCAACCTACCCAAGATTGGAAGCGTCAAAATGCACGTGTCGCGTCCCATCCCTGAAGGGTTTGATGTCAAGCAAATTCGCGTTATTAAAAGGGCTTCTGGCTACTATGCCATGCTCACTTTGCAATGTGATGTCCAAGTGCCTCAAGCCTCACCTTCAGGGCATGGATTAGGGATTGATTTAGGGTTAGAATATTTTTTGGCAACTTCTGATGGTGAATTGATTGATAGACCTCGATTCTTTGTGGATGGACAACGCAAGCTGAAATTGCTGCAACGTCAACTCAAGCGCAAGAAAAAAGGCTCTAGAAAGTTTCGTCAAATTCATCACCAAATAGCCTTGCACTACGAATACATCTCGAACAGTCGCAAAGACTTTCATTTCAAGACCGCACATCATTTATGTACCTGTGCCCAAACAGTATTTGCTGAGGACTTGAACCTCAAAGCAATGTCAGCCGGAATGCTGAGCAAGCACACGCTTGATGCAGGGTTTGGTCAGTTCTTGAATATCTTGAGCCATGTTTGCTTTAAGCGAGGTGCATACTTCGCGTCTGTAAACCCAAACGGAACAAGTCAAACTTGTCCCAGATGTCAAACTCATACAGGCAAAAAAGAACTATCCGAACGGGTACATAGATGTCAAACCTGTGGCTATGAAACGAATCGAGATGTGGCAGCCGCGCAAGTGGTGTTGCAGCGTGGATATACAGCGGTTGGGCAAATCGCAGTGAATTTTGGGGAGGGCAAGCTACGTGAGTAGTCCCAATGAACCAAGAATCCTCGTGCCTTCGGGCCGAGGAGTTGTCAATGTATCTTACCTTTGTCTGGTTAGGGGGTAGACGAGCGGTGTCCAAGATCGATCGACAATCCTACAAAATCTAAGTTTTTAGGGACTTGCCGGAACTCACTTTGCTATAGTAGTGTCACTTTACCCAATCTCAAAACCTGCTTCAACACGGCTCTGCAGACCGACAAAAATTCGACGGTAGCCCAGACCCGATCGTTCTTGGCTTTTACCGGAAAAATAACTCGTTGGTCGTCGATGTCGCGCAGGAAGAGCCCCCATCAAAGGAGAAATAATCATTGTCACGCCGCTACCTGTTTACCTCTGAATCGGTCACTGAAGGCCATCCCGATAAAATCTGCGATCAAATTTCCGATACGATTTTAGATGCCTTACTGACTGAAGACCCCAAAAGCCGCGTCGCAGCCGAAGTAGTCGTCAACACCGGCTTAATGCTGCTGACGGGCGAAATTACCACTAAAGCTCAGGTAAATTACATAGAATTAGCCAGGAAAAAAATAGCCGATATTGGCTACATCCACGCTGACAACGGCTTTTCGGCCAATAGTTGCTCAGTGTTGGTAGCTCTTGATTCTCAGTCTCCCGATATTGCTCAAGGGGTGAACACAGCCCACGAAAGCCGGGAACAATCGAGTGAAGAGGAATTAGACGCCATTGGAGCCGGCGACCAAGGCTTGATGTTCGGCTTTGCTTGCAACGAAACGCCGGAATTGATGCCTCTGCCGATCAGTTTAGCGCACCGGATTTGCCGTCAACTGGCCGCAGTCCGCAAAACTGGTCAGTTATCTTACCTGCGTCCCGACGGCAAAAGCCAAGTTACAGTAGTCTATGAGGACGGCAAACCCGTTGGCATAGATACGATTTTAATTTCTACGCAGCACACCGAGACGATCGGCGACATCACAGAAACAGCAGCAGTTCAAGCCAAAATCAAAGAAGACCTTTGGACTGCAGTCGTCCAACCCGTGTTTGCCGATATTAGTGTGCAGCCAGATTCAGAAACTCGCTTCCTTGTCAACCCTACCGGCAAATTTGTGGTCGGCGGGCCTCAAGGAGATTCGGGTTTGACGGGCCGCAAAATTATTGTGGATACCTACGGTGGCTATTCCCGCCACGGCGGCGGCGCTTTTTCTGGGAAAGATCCCACCAAGGTTGACCGCAGCGCGGCTTATGCTTGTCGCTACGTTGCTAAAAATATCGTAGCGGCTGGTTTGGCCCAAAAGTGCGAAGTGCAGTTGAGTTATGCGATCGGCGTTGCGCGGCCTGTTAGCATGATGATCGAAACTTTTGGCACTGGGAAAGTTGATGACGATCGCCTTTTGGAAGTTGTGAAGCAGCATTTTGAACTGCGTCCTGCGGGAATCATTCAGGCATTTAATTTGCAGAATTTGCCTGCTGAAAGAGGCGGCCGTTTCTATCAAGATGTGGCGGCTTACGGTCACTTCGGACGCACTGATTTAGATTTGCCTTGGGAGGAAACTGATAAGGCGGAACTTTTGAAAGAAGCTTTGAGCCAGAAGTTGTCTGGAGTAGCTGGATAGTACAATTTTGGGGTGCGCGTAGCGCACCTTATCCATAAATAATATCGGGTGCTACCAAGGAATGTAGGGTGCGTACTCCGCACCTAATCAATAAATAATAATAGGCGCTTCTTCGGCGCATCTTATCCATAAATAATACCGGGTGCTACCAATCAATAATAACGTAGCGGGTTCAGTGCCCATCTTACACAAAAAAAGATTAAATAAATAAATGGGATTTTTCACACCTTTCCAATCAGCAATTCGCAGTTTTGCCTCTTCCCTCCAACAGCGGTTGGCGACGACTGGATTTTCTGCACCAAATCCAGCAACGCTGCCCAGTTCGTTTGCGACTAACAATCCTGGTGGAATTCGCGGCGTTTGGATAACCAGCACAGACTCCAAAGTTCTCACATCAAAAGAGCGAATTGCTGAGGCAATGGACTTTCTCGCCGATACGGGATTTAATACCGTTTTTCCTATAATTTGGAGCCAGGGTTATACGGCTTATCCTTCTCAAATTATGCGAGAAAAATTTGGGGTGGAAATTGACTCGCGCTATCAAGGTCGCGACCCCTTAGCAGAAATATGTGTTGAGGCCAAGAGAGTTGGTTTAAAAGTGATTCCTTGTTTTGAATACGGATTTGTGAGTTCTTACAATCGCAAGGGCGGTCATTTGCTGGCGAAAAAACCTGAGTGGATCGCCCGTGATTTCAGCGGCAATTTACTGAAGAAAAATAACTTTGACTGGATGAATTCTCTTGACCCGGAAGTGCAAGAATTTGTGCTGGGGTTGATGCTGGAAGTTGCTAAGAATTATCCGGTAAACGGCGTTCAAGGAGACGATCGCATTGCGTTTCCGGTAGAAGGCGGTTACGACGAAAAAACGGTTAAACGCTATCTAGAAGAGTGCGGTAAAGCAGCGCCGTCGGATTGTAAAGAACAACATTGGCTACAGTGGCGTGCTAATATTATTACTGAGTTTGTAGCTCGTTTACACCGAGAAGTGAAAGCTATTAATCCTGATTTGTTGCTATCGATGTCGCCGAGTCCTTATGACTGGGGGCTGGTGGAATATTTGCAAGATTCTAAAGCTTGGGTTGACAAAAATTTGGTGGATCTGCTTCACCCGCAGTTTTATCGTCGCGATTTTAATGCTTACAAACAATTGGTCGATAAAATGATGTCGGGACAACTTAGCGGGCAGCAAGTAAAGTGCGTGTCGCCCGGTATTTTGTTGACGAATCGAGGCAGCAAATATAGCATAACTCCCGAACTGTTGTTGCAAGTAATTGCTTACAACCGCTCTTGCGGCATTCAAGGAGAAGTGATGTTTTTTTACGAAGGTTTGCGAGATAACGATAACGTTTTGGCTAAGGTTTTGAAAAAAGGGCCCTATGCTCGTTGAGAGATTGTCCCGCCATCAATCTATTTTCGGTTGGCTGGGGTCAATCGATTTTAGATTTTAGATTTTAGATTTTAGATTGAAGTATTGACCCCACGGATAAATTCGGGGGGCAAGTTTCATCCGATACAGGTTTTTTATTTCTGGGTCCTGAGTCTGCGCGTTGGAATGAATCCGGGGGCCTGTATCCTGGATGCTTTTGGTCAACCGCGTCGATCGCTATTTCAAACCCAGTTGGTATAAAATAAGATGTTGCACCATTCTCAATAAGCTGTGATTAACAGGCAAGATGCCTGTTCCACAAAGGGTGAAATTTCTTGTGGAACAGGCATCTTGCCTGTTCCTGACAATGGTGCAAGATGTGAGTATAAAATTATATAGCAGAGCTAGGTCAGTTAAAAACCCAGCAATGCTAAGCAGCAAGCGCTACTCCTTGTCAAGCCGATCCCCCAAACAAACCCGATAATTAATAATTGGGGAGTTGCAAAAATAGTAGAAGAAGACATATTTTAGAAGTGGGTGCAAGCTTTTTTTTAGAAGTAGCGTTTTGTAAACGCCATATTTTTTAAAGACAGTTTAAAAGAGCAATCTCAACCGCTCGCCAAAATATTAGGATAAATCAGTGACCTCAGCAGCAAGCCTCATCCAACAGCTACCCGAGCTCAGCGATGCTCAATTCTATCAAAAATATTTGAAACAAAAACAAGGGATGCACACCTTGGCGACTATATTGCCGCAAGTAGAACAGCAAAGTCTAGCTTTGCGGGCAGTAAAATTAGCTCTAAAAGTAAATTTAAAACTCGGCTCTAAGCTAGCAGGAACGGTAAAGCCAGAATTTCAAACAGCCACCATAAAATTAATCGACAAAATCCCCACTTCGCCGCTGCTCAAAATTCAACTGCTTGCCCTCACAAGTTCCGATATGGCAATTCCGATGCTGGTGGCTGCATTGAACCACAAAGAAAGTGCAGTGCGCCTTGATGGGATTCGGGCGATCGGGAAAATAGGCTCCGAAGCAGCAGTAATTGAATTAGCCCGATCGCTCGAATCCAAAGATTCCCAAATCCAAGCTTGGGCCGCTTGGGCTTTAGGAGAAATTGACTCGAAACCAGCCGCTGTAGCACTGCTCAAAGCCATCAAACACCCAGAGTCTAGGGTGCGCGCCTGGGCTGTTTGGGCTTTGGGCAAAATTAACCGGAAAACAGCCGTCCCCGCGCTGCTGAAAGCCCTCAAACACCAAGACTCCGAGGTGCGCTGGCGGGCGGCCGTCAACTGTGGAAAAATAGGTGTCTCCGAGGTAGTTTCCGGCCTGCTGAATGCCCTCAGAGACGAAAATCACATCGTCCGCGCTAGGGCTGCGGCGGCTTTGGGGAAAATCGGCGATTGTGAGGCCGTACCCGGCTTAATAGAATTGCTTCACGACGATCCAGACTCCTATGCAGTTTCTTTGAGGGCCGCCGAGGCCTTGGGGCAAATTGGCACGGAAACGGCTGTGGCTGGGCTGGTGCAAGCCCTCAACCATGACGACTCAGACGTGCGCGGCAGTGCAGTTTCTGCCTTGGGAGAAATCAGCAGCGAGGTGGCTATGGTGGCCGTAATCCGATCGCTCTCGGATCGAGATATTTTCGTGCGTGGCAGGGCGGCGGTTGCCCTTGGGAACATCAATACAGAGGGAGATGCTAAATTGCCCAAAATGGTGGTCGCGGGACTGGCGAGCGCAATTGGCGACACCGAATCTTATGTGCGGTGGAGAGTTGGTGCTGCTTTGGGGGAAATTGGGACAGAGGAAGCTGTGGCAGGTTTGGTGCGGTTGCTGGGGGACGAAAATTCTGGAGTGCGCCAAAAGGCTGTTAAATCCCTCGGTCAAATTGGCTCAACGGCTGCTATTTTGGCTCTGGAAACAGCTTTAAATCGCGAATTTGCTGACGTTCGTGCGCTGGCCGCTCAATACTTGGCGGATGTCAGGACTGAGGCAGAAACAGTTGATTTTGAACCCTCTGTTTCCCCAGATTTATCGGGTGAAAAACTGCCGAAAATCCTGATTACTTCGGAAGTAGAAGCCAGTGAATACATTGTCGATCGCGCTGCGGGGCGCGAGATTAAATACCTGATCTCGATCGGCAGTCCAGGTGTTCCCGAACCCAAAACTTTTCATCAAATCCCGAACCGAATGTGCCTGGAGTTTAACGACCTCGACACCCCCGTTGACGACCCAGATCAAATCTTGCCTAGCCTTGAGGATGTACTGAAAATTATTGACTTCGCCCTCAAAATGTCGTCGCAGGGAGGCAGTTTGCTCATCTGCTGCCAAAGTGGGATCAGCCGTTCAACTGCCACAGCTTTGATTGTTTGTGCTGCGCTGTTGGGGCGTGGCAAAGAACAGGAAGCTTGGGCGGTTGTGCTTGCCGCCAGACCCCAAGCCAAGCCGAATCGCTGGATGGTACACTTGGCCGATGAAGCTTTGGGTAGAGACGGTAAGCTAGCACTGGCGATCGAATTGACCACCGCAACTCCAGAACTCGCAATCGCCAACAGTTGACCTGCAGAAAGCGGGTTTCTTTTCGCAAGCCCTACAGTTATACTCTACTAACGACACTTCGCCTCAGACTTGTCTTTGCGGGGCAACGATGCCAAAAGTCGATCGCCAGGGTGCAAAAGTTCGATCGGCTGCTGCATTTGTGACATTCTGTGCTATGAAGTTGTCGGATGCTCAACAAAAACCGTCAAGCAATCGTCGCATTGCTGGCAGCCAAAGTCCAAAGCGAAGGAATCGGGTGCATTGTCAACAGACAATATCAGCTTTGGGCTACTCACAGGCAAAACAGGTCTGAGAGAATTTTCTGCCTGTAACATTCCACGCAGGGATAATTCACTGCGGGGATAAAGTTTTATTTTTTTTGCCTGCTGCAGACTTTTACGAGTCGAAAAAGTAATTTGGCAACAGTCCTCAACAGCCTAATTATCTCTTAGACATCAACCGAATTTAAGTTTCTCCTCTGACTCGACCAGAGTTTCAGATGCTTTTTCGCAGATGTCTACCGTCAAATAGACAAGCTTTTCCGTTTGGAGAACTTAAGATCGTGATAGATTTTAACAGAATACAGGGGTTGCATATGTCAAAAATTAACTTGCTAAAAAAAACAGGACACGAAGCAAGTTTCTCGGTTGCCGTTTGGGAAGACCAGGGGGAATTGAATCCAGACTTAGAACCATTTAACCCGCCGAAAACAAACGTGAAAACGCGAAATGTTAACCCAAAAAATACCACTTTAGATAAACAGATGCCAGTTTTTATTTCCGGAGAAGTGGCTTCTATAGAAACCGTGAAGAAAAAAAAATCCAACCATGATTTTGTAGAAAAATTATCCTTAAAAGTCAGCAAAAGTTGGCCATCTAAAATTGGCGGTTTGCCTATCCATCAAAAAATTGGCTACGGGTATTTACTGGCAATAGGAATCGGCTTTCTTGGCTCGCTGAGCGGACTGGTGATTGCCGATTACTACCAAGGACAAGGATTAAAGCAATTCAATGATGCTCATCTACAAGCGCAATTGCTCGGCAATTTTAAAGATGCAGCGCTGGCGGCCCAATTGCAGGGTTCACAGCTAGATTCTTTTGTAGATAATTCGACCAAGCTCAAACAGCAAGAAGAGCAGTTGGTTAAGAGTATTGTTAAGGCGAAAAATCTGCGGTTGCGTATAGAAAAGTTTGCCGACAGCCAACCCGCTTGGCTGGCAGCAAAACCGGAACTTCTCAAGTTTTTGCTGCAAGATTGCACAAAAAAATTAGAAACATACGCCGATACTCTCCAGTCAACCTTGCAGACAATCCAGCAATCGCAACTATCGCCTCCGGAGATAGAGTCTGCCAGAAAATTGCTCGCCATCGAAAGCGGAGAAGGTGTAAAACAGCTCAACAGCAGCCTTGAGGAATTGAGCAAAATCCTCGATATTGCCCAGCAGCAAGAAGGCCAAGGCGGTGAAGTGATGGAAGACGCTCAAGGAATGGAAAAAGCCATAATTATTATTAGTATGCTGCTGTCGGTAGTGGTGGCTGGAATGGTGGCTTACCGGACGAGTCGGGCGATCGCCAAACCTGTGATCAGCGTCACTCAGGTGGCCCAACAAGTAGCCGCTGAGTCTAATTTTGACTTGCGAGTACCCGTCACCGGACAAGGCGAAATCGGATCTCTGGCTGCCTCTCTCAATCACCTAATCGAGCGCGTTTCGGGACATACAAAAGAATTAGAACAAGCTAAGGAAGTCGCCGTCGCGGCTAACACAGCTAAAAGCCAGTTTTTAGCAAATATGAGCCACGAATTGCGGACGCCTTTAAATGCGATTATTGGCTACAGTCAACTACTTTCAGAAGATGCCCAGGATGCGGGATTTGATGAGTTTGTACCCGACTTGCACAAGATTCAGAAAGCCGGCACGCACCTACTATCTTTGATTAACGATATCCTTGATTTGTCAAAAATTGAAGCGGGGGGTATGAAACTCGAAATCCAGGAGTTTGGCATCGAATCCCTGGTTGACAATGTTGCGAGTGCCGCGAAACCGTTAGTAGAGAAAAATGGCAATGTTTTGGAGATTGAGTGCGATCAAACTGTGGGCATAATGCACGCAGATTTCAAAAAAGTCCGGCAGATTTTGATGCACCTGCTGAGTAATGCTGCGAAGTTCACCAAAAACGGCAGAGTGAAACTGAGTGTCAGGCGCATTGAAGGCAGTGGCAAATTGAATACAGCAGGGCGATCGGCGATTGACTATTCAATGGCTGCCGATGAAACTCATTCTGCGGCGATCGCTTGTCCCCTGCTGAATGTTCAAGAGTCGGATTGGATTTGTTTATCTGTTAAAGATAGCGGAATTGGAATGTCGCAAGAACAACAGCACAAATTGTTTGAAGCTTTTGTGCAAGCTGACTGTTCATCAACGCGACCTTACGACGGCGCCGGATTGGGGCTGACACTTAGCCGCCACTACTGTCAGATGATGGGCGGGGAGATTTTGGTAGAAAGCGAAGAGGGAAAAGGGTCTATTTTCACTGTGCGAATACCGGCGGGAAACGGGTGATGTAATGTTTGGGCGAGAGATGTAGGGGGTACGCCGAGGGGCGAAAATGTATGTTTCAAACCTCTGGCTTTATGTCGAAATGCTTTAGTCTTGTCAGTGGGGGCGATCGCACTCTATTAATTCTAATTGGTTATTTTGCCAATTCAAATAGCACAAACCCCTTGCTGCTGAACTCAAACCTAAGTCTATGCCGATAAATTTCATATAGTTCTGGACCCAGGGGTGGTCAGAAACCGGGTTTTTTTGCCAAATACTTCGTTACAGCCGGCAAAAACCGCAAAAAACCCGGTTTCTTTGGCTTTGATGCGTCCACTCAACTTTTCTCCTGTTTCTCATCGGATGGTGGGGACTGTTTTTGCATTTGTTTTTGGCGTTCCCTCACAGCTTGTTCCAAAATGAATGCTGACAAGCCGCTGATTGAACGGCGTTCCTCATTTGCCCACTCTTGAAGCAGGTCATAAATTCCATCTGCTAAGGAGGTTGATACACGTTTAGCCATTAGAAATTGAGTATTTTTTTATTTAGGGCAATCGTCATTGTCCAGTATTGCAGACAATTTTGTCGAATATGCAGCACAATGCTGCTTTTGCACAGCACTATGCGCCGATAGTGCGTGCATATTGTGCTGCATCTAGAGCATTGTGCATATATGGAGCATATATGCTTGACTTGTGCGGCATATATGGATAAAATCTTAGAGAGTCAAAAGCCAGCGCTGAACTTTTGCAGGGCCCGCGCTGGCTAATGGTTCCCCAAATACAAGGAGACAATCCACATAAAAGGAGACAACTACTATGGTAAAGCCTGTGAGCGACGGCAGCGAATATAACCGCGGCTATCAACAAGCTTTGAATGATTTTGGCATTACGCAACTGCTGTCGGGTATCCGCAGCTACTCTGATGAGGATTTTGAGGCCGATCGCGCGCGCATGACTGGGCCAGAGATCGAAAGCTTTGCGGTGTTTCTGATTCTGCGCGTCGGGGCGAATCTCAAAGGTAGTACGATCGCCCGCTACCTCAACACTCTCAGAAAAGCAAATTCTCCGACGATCGCCGATCGCCCCGCGATCGAACTCAACTCAAATTCGCGAGGGAAAACACCTGAAAAGTTAAAGGGGGGCGATCGCAATTCTTGGGCGGTCGTCCGAATTTTACCGAATGCGGAGCACTGTACGATCGCGCGTTTTGTCAATCGGCAAGATGCGGACGATCGGCGGAGGGCTTTGTGTCGGTTTATTCCAGGGGGTGTGTTTGAAGTTGTTATGTGCGATCGCACCTAATCAATAAACACTTGTGGACGGTGACAATTGTAGTCCCTCAGCAATTGAAATCGCTTTTGACTTCTTACTCGTATGTGGCGAAGCGCTCCTGGAATGCCAGTAAGAAATCAAACTACAAAAACTCTCGTCCCAGCAGAGTAGTACCCAAGAGTGCAGAGAATATTTAAGCGGGATATGGAAGAGTGCTCGCTGCTATCATAATACCTAGATACTGTAAAAAAGCGATGGCTGCCAAAGACCGATTCCATGATGCTGTTAAACAAGCTCTCTTGAAGGAGAAGTGGGTAATTACGGCAGATCCGCTGATCCTCAAGATAGATCAGGTGAAGTTTGAGGTCGATTTAGCAGCAGAGAAAGTCTTTGCCGCTGAAAAAGCTGGACAAAAGATTGCTGTTGAAATCAAAAGTTTTTTGAATCCATCAGCGGTGACAGACTTTCATTCAGCGTTAGGACAGTTTTTGAACTACCGCTTAGGATTGCAAATGACCGAACCAGACAGAACTCTATATCTGGCAATTCCTCTCGATATATTTGAATCCTTTTTTCAAGAACGATTCACTCAGGAAGCTGTCAGACAGTATCAAGTGAAGTTAATCGTCTACGAACCGATGCAGGAGGTAATCATCGAATGGAAAGAATAGAAGAGTACCGCCAATTTATCCGCCAGTTGCTAACCACTCATGCCACACCAGAGCAAAATTCAGAATTGGATGTTGAATGTCAGCTTGTGTTCGATACCGAACAAGATCATTACCAAATTTTAGACGTTGGTTGGGAGGGATACAAGCGGATTTATAACTGTTTCATTCACGTAGATATCAAGGATGGTAAAATTTGGATTCAACGCAATATGACAGAAGCCGATCTTGGGCAAGAATTAGTCGAGATGGGAGTACCCAAAGAGGATATTATTTTAGGGTTGCATCCACCTTACAAGCGTCCATATACTGGCTATGGAGTTGCTTAGGAAATGCGTAAGGTTCCCCGCCGGAGTGGAAAAACCTGTTGAAATCGAAATAATCAATGGCTGACGCACGCTATAAGTTAATTTAACTGTCTAACGATTAGCATCGAGACTATTTTGGCATCGAATCAACCAGCCCCGACTTTATTTAGAAGGTTGAGAAGGTTGGGGACTTACAATTAACAATTGATCGCCGGATTGACTTTGTTGAATGGCAATCACGGGCGGGCGAGCGTTAGGGTCTTTTTGCTGTTCATTTGTTAAAGCCGGAAACAGATAAATCCAGTTCCCTCTCTCCAAAAGCAACCGCCAAACTCTAGGGTCTTTGGGATTATTGATATCAGTATAATCTCTTTTGCTCAAATCTGCAAATAGACCTGCATCGCCGATCGCCTTAAATCCTTTGGGGTCTAGTCGGAGTGTTGGATCGTCGAGTTTTCTGCCCAAAGAAATGTTGTCTTGCTTGGCGATTAAGGCAACTGCGGGTAAAGACGAATTTTCCCCGGCATCGCGTCGGGCATCGGCAATACCTTGGTGGTATGCTGACCAAAACAACACTAGCAATACCCAACCGACGATGATAATTTCGTCAACGAGCGATCGCAATAATTTGATAGAGTTCAATCTATTGATATTAAATCGCTGCCAAGATTTCAGGAAGCGATGAAGCAACCCTAATCTTCTTCTGCGAGCAGAGAAACGCCAACGTCTAGCTCTGCGATTAATTTTAACAGCAACTGTCTTGTTTATACTATTAACCAGCCACAAACTGAGGTAAATCGCCAGGGCTGTCAGCAGAAGGGCGATCGCACTTCTGAGTATTGTCCAGCCATCGCCTAAAAATACCTGAAGCGGTACTAGGAAAAACGATTCTACTGGTAAATCGAGGGTAATTACATTTAGCTGAAAGCAGTAAAAATAAGACCAGCGATAAATCCAGCCCGTGAAAAACAAAGCGGCACCGAGTAAGCCAACAACGCTGGCAAAGTTGCCTAAAATATTCGATTCGGGAGTAGGTTGGGGAGAAGCGGTCACGGAATCACCTTCAAGGGATGTGTAGTACAATTTCAAGACATTAGGGGATTAACGCTTATCCTTGAAGGGGGTCTAGGGGACGATGAAACGCAAAACACTTTCATTTCTAGTTGTAGCACTTTTTACGGTAACAGCGGGTATGGCTGCACAAGTTAATGCGGCCAGTCAGGAAGTCCAGAAACAGAATTTGCCATCCGTACAAGCACAGGCTAACGCTAGTCAGCCGATACCCGTAGCGTTGCCGACGCAAGCGGAAATTGTGATGAAAGGGGGCGGAAAAAGAGACGGTCGAGTTGTGCAGATTGACGAGAAAGTGCAACAATTATGGATACAGCTAGGACAGGAAAAGCGATCGATTCCGTTGGGTCAAATTGATAAAATCGTGTTTCCCAAAACTGCGGAAGTTCATATAGATTCTCGTAAAGGGCCAGTTCTTCGGGGCGAGCTCCCGCCAGCTACTAACAATCAAGCCAGATGGAATGGCATTCCCATCAGTGCTTTTGAGCTGAAAGATGCTGTTAAAGGTCAAGCTGTGGTGAATTTGGGGCCGCCTGTCGTGAATCGGGCGCAATTGCGGGGGATTTTGGGAGTCGCGAAAGGCAGGCAATTTGTTGTCGATGAAATGCAATTTGATGTGCAGAAAAAGACGATGACAATTGTTGCGACTCCCTATTGAGTCCGTCGCGGGGTCAGAAACCGGGTTTTTTTACGAAAATATTTCGTGCAGCCTGCAGATTTGGTAAAAAACCCGGTTTCGAGGAGTCGGAGTGCGTAATTCCTGTCTATTTCACTTCAAATCTTGCATCATTCTCGATCTTGCAGTCCTCGACCGAGGACTTAAGCTTTGAGGCAGGGATTTTAACCCTTGCCGGACTGTTGCAACAAATGTAAAATATGAGTGGCACTAGAATTAAAATCCCAACTCTCTTTACTAAAACCAATGGAAACCATAAATCTTAAAGAAGAAGTCCGCAGCTTAATCGATAAATTACCTGAAAACTTTACTTGGTCTGACCTGATATCTGCAATTTATCTGAGAAAAAGGATGCCATCTCAATCAATTCAAATTAAAGGTATCACAGAAACAGTTGAAGCAGAAACTTTGCAGGAAGTTGAAGAATCTTCGCCTACACCTAGCCGATTTGGGAGCGATCGAGGACTAATTACAACTTCTGATGACTTTGATGAACCGCTGGAGTTATTGCCATCACCGCTGGTCGATCGCTTGCTTGAAAAAGCTAAAGAATTGACTAAAGTATCTGCTGAGTTAACTGAAATTATTGCTAAAATTGAGAAAGAACGCCAGATTGAGCAACCTCAAAATTTTTGGGAAGCAATTCAAAAGTTTCGTCAAGAAAACAATCTAGAAGAAGCAGGAATTGAGGCAGAAGTTTTTGAGGGACTCAGAGATTCATCACCAGGGCGCGAGGTTGTTTTGTGAGTTTGCGATTTTTATTAGATACTAACGTACTTTCGGAACCAACTCGAGCAATTCCGAATACAAATGTGGTCAAAATGTTAGAGCGACATAAAGAAGAAGTTGCGACAGCAACAGTTGTATTTCACGAACTTTTATTTGGGTGTAAGCGACTTCCTGAATCAAGGAAACGTCGAATTCTAGAAAGTTATCTCTATGAGACAGTTCGAGTTCAAATTCCTCTGCTACCTTATGATGCTAATGCTGCCATCTGGCACGCGACAGAAAGAGCGCGTCTCTCCAGTATTGGCAAGACACCATCATTTGCAGACGGTCAAATTGCGGCGATCGCTAAAGTAAACGAATTGATACTTGTGACGAACAATGTTTCCGACTTTGCAGATTTTATCGAGTTGAAAATAGAAAATTGGTATGTGTAAATATCGCCTTATCATTGCACAACTAATGGTGGAAGGGATACCCATATTCAGTAAAGATTCTGCGTTTGATACCTATTTTATTAGGCGAATTTGGTGAATTATAAAAAAGATGAAAATAATTATTAGCAGTGTTTTGGTTTTGGGTGTGTGTCTGACTCCTCTGACTGTGCCGGTGATGGTTCAACCGAGTTGGGCGCAAAGTCAAAATTCGCAGGTTGAAGAACTACAGAGACTTCTACTGGAAGCAAAGCAACAGGAAAGGCAAGGACAAAGGCAACAGGCAATACAAACGTGGCAGCAGGTTCTAGCTATTGCACGACAACTTAAATTTAGAAAAATTGAAGCTATAGCACTCAATGAGATTGGTTTTAACTACAATAGCCTCTCCCAACGACAAGAAGCATTGAAATACTATAACCAAGCTTTACCAATTACGCAGGAATTAAAAGATCGCGCAGGTGAAGCTACTATTTTGAATAATATTGGTTTAGTGTACAACAGCATCTCCCAACCGCAAGAAGCTTTGAAATACTATAACCAAGCTTTACCAATTATGCGGGAATTAAAAGATCGCGCAGGTGAAGCTACTACTTTGAATAATATCGGTGGAGTCTACGACAACATCTCCCAACCGCAAGAAGCTTTGAAATACTATAACCAAGCTTTACCAATTATGCGGGAATTAAAAGATCGCGCAG
>NZ_JAUBOS010000034.1:0-16317 GCF_036700365.1 Microcoleus sp. w2-18bC1 | reverse complement strand
CATCTCCCAACCGCAAGAAGCTTTGAAATACTATAACCAAGCTTTACCAATTATGCGGGAATTAAAAGATCGCGCAGGTGAAGCTACTACTTTGAATAATATCGGTGCAGTGTACAACAGCATCTCCCAACTGCAAGAAGCTTTGAAATACTATAACCAAGCTTTACCAGTTAGGCGGTCAGTGGGCGATCGATCTGGGGAAGCTACTACTTTAAATAATATTGGTTTAGTGTACACCAGTATCTCCCAGCCACAAGAAGCATTAAGATACTTTAACCAAGCTTTGCCAATTATGCGGTCAGTGGGTGATCGATCTAGGGAAGCTACTACTTTGAATAATATCGGTGCAGTGTACTACAGCATCTCCCAACTGCAAGAAGCTTTGAAATACTATAACCAAGCTTTACCAATTATGCGGTCAGTGGGCGATCGATCTGGGGAAGCTGCTACTTTGGGTAATATTGGTTTAGTGTACACCAGTATCTCCCAACCGCAAGAAGCATTAAGATACTTTAACCAAGCTTTACCAATTCTGCGGGAAGTAAAATATCGCGCAGGGGAAGCTACTACTTTAAATAATATTGGTTTAGTGTACACCAGTATCTCCCAGCCCCAAGAAGCATTAAGATACTTTAACCAAGCTTTGCCAATTACGCGACAAGTTGGGGATCACTCAATAGAAGCTACTACTTTGAGTAATATGGGTTTGGCGTACCGAGATACGAAGCAACCGACTCAAGCGATCAAAAATCTTCAGCAATCCGTCCAAATTACTTTAAAAATACGAAGTGGTTTACACCGAGAAAATAGGCAAAAATTTCTAGAAGCTGAAGAAGGAACAGCGATCGCCCTCACCTCCCTCCTCATCGACCAAAACCAAGCCGATCGCGCTTTCCAATGGGTCAACATCGCAACCACCGCCGATCTCGCCGACTACACCCGTTTAATCGACGCCAAAGTAGCCAACCCCCAAGCACAAAAAGCCATTGACGAGTGGAATCAAAAAAATCAACAACTCCAATTCCTCCGCGGCCAACTCAAAGACAAATTCTCAGAAAATCTCTCCCGACAAATGCGGGAATTAGAAGCAGAAGTCAACCGCCAAGCAGAAGAAATCTCCCGCAGTTTCCCAGAAGTCGCCGAACTATTTGAAACCAAACTCAAAGACATCGCCCAACTAAAAGCAAGTATCTCACCCGGAACCGTTGTCATTCAACCCGTCTTGCTGACAAATATCAAAAATGTCCCCAATACCGTCGCCCTATTAGTCTTGACAAAAGACAGTTTAAGTGTTAAAAAACTTCCTATAAACCCCGCAGAATTCGACCAACTCCTCACCGAACATGACAAACAGCTACATCTTGGCTGCGACGACCAAGGCATTTGCGATCGCAACCAAAATTACGCCGTTACAGGCGGCAAACTTTACGATATCCTCATTCGTCCGGTAGAAGACAAAATCAAGGCATTTTCTCCCAAACAATTGAGCATCATCGCTACGGGAAAAATGCGCTACATCCCCTTTGAAACGCTGTATGACGAACAAACTGATGAATTCCTAATCCAGAAATATCCCGTTAACTATCTCACCCGCATTTCCACAAGGTCAATTCCCAATTCTACTTTACAAGGCGGAGTCTTAGCATTAGGAAATCCCATCCCCCGCGCTCCACAAAATTTACCCGGTACAGAAGAAGAAGTTAGAAATATCGCTCAATCATTCCCCGGAAGTTCCGCCTATATCGGCAAAGCCGCCACCCTCGACAAATTCAAAACTCAAGCACCCCGCTTTCCTTTTTTACACCTAGCAACTCACGGCTGTTTCCAACGGGGAGGCTGTCAACAATTGGGCCTGGAGGAAAATACACTGCTATTTGCTGACAGCCAATTCAATATTCGCGATGCCGCGTTATTAGGATTGCAAAACACCAGACTCCTCACCTTAAGCGCGTGTCAAACTGCTATGCAAGCGAATTCTAACGGTGAAGAAATATCGGGAGTTGCCTATATATTTGAGCGGGCGGGCGCACAAGCGGTGATGGCGAGTTTGTGGAGTGTTGATGATTCAGCTACTAAAGATTTGATGGTTCAATTTTATCAAAATATCAATAAAGGGATGAGTAAAAATGAAGCATTGCGGCAAGCTAAGTTGAGTCAAATCCAGCGGCATCCGTTTTATTGGTCGCCGTTTATTTTAATTGGCGATGCGCGGTAGTTACTAACAGGCGGAACAGTTAACCCGATCGCATTTCCAGATGTAGCTATATCCGTAAATGCGATCGTCAGCAATTAGGAGTAGGAAGTGTTCACAAAATTCAACCTAATTACCTTTCTGGCTCTGCTTCGGAATCAATTTCCCAGGAAACACGACTTTTCGTAGTTCTTCTGCTCCTAAAATGATCGGTGGACATACCAGCAATAGCAGCCATTGCCAGGGTGCTAAAGGTGCTGTTGAAAAGATGCGACTCAACAATTCGTTATTGATGACTAGCACCACTAAAATCCATTCAATGACAATTCCGAGCCAGATTTGTGGATTAGAAAATAATCCCAGCCGCAGAATTGATCCACGTTCCGATCGGCAAGCAAAGACATTGCCCGTTTGACAAGCCACAACCGATGCCAGAGTCATAGTAATGGCTTGAGTATAGATGGCGATCGTAGCGGCATCTGCTGAACGAGACAGAATGCTTGGCGTTGCGGCTTGTAATTCTGCCAAGTCATAACCGTAACTCCACCACACCACAAAAAATGCTGCCATCGCTAGGGCAGCTTCCAGCAAGCCCAAGAAGCCATAGGCGCGCAACAGCAGAGAGCGATCGAGAAGCGGTTGCGATTTTTTCCGGGGGGGCTGCTGCATCGTTCCGGCTTCTGCCCGTTCTGCGCCCAATGCCAATGCAGGCACTATATCAGTTCCTAAATCAATGGCAAGAATCTGCATGATCACCAGTGCAGGAGGAATCTTCAATGCCACCATGAACAGAAATGGTACTAATTCCGGCAGGTTTGATGCCAGGATGTAGGTCATAAATTTGCGGATGTTTTGATGCACGGCTCGCCCCTCCTCGATCGCGACGACGATCGTCGCAAAGTTGTCGTCGGTGAGGACAATATCGGCGGCTTCTCGTGCCACATCGGTGCCATTCATCCCCATCGCGATGCCAATATGGGCCGCTCTTAATGCTGGTGCATCATTGACTCCATCCCCCGTCACCGCAACTACATCCCCGATCGTTTTATACGCTTCCACCAGTCGCAGCTTATGCTCAGGAGACATCCGAGCAAACACTAGCCCCGATCGATATTTCAGCATTTGTTGCAATTGAGCATCCGACAGATGGCCCATGCCTTCACCCGTTACCACCCGTACAGAATCGGTAACTAATCCAATTTTGCGGGCGATCGCCTCAGCAGTCAGTCCATAGTCACCCGTCACCATCGTCACCTTAATTCCTGCCTGATGGCACTGAGCAAGAGCCTCTCTTACCTCTGGACGGGGCGGGTCAAACATCGCCACTAGACCAATAAAAATCAAGTTTTGCTCTAAATCTTGCGATCGCAAATCCAACATTTCACTCCCCCCACGACGCGCCGCCACCCCCAAAACCCGAAAGCCCTGCTGGGCTAACTCATCGTTGGCCGCAACTATTTGATTCGAGTCGGATTGAGTGAGTTCGGAGAGAGTTCCATTCCGCAAGATAGATGTGCAGTGTCGCAATACTTCCAGCGGTGCCCCCTTGGTAAAAGCCAGGTTCGGCAAATCGCTGTTCCATAGCGCGGACGATCGCCAGTCCAGCACCACCGTCATCATCCGGCGACGAGAATCAAAAGGCACCTCCCGCAAGCGGGGAAGCTGTTTTTGCAAAGTTTCCAGATTCAATCCGGCTTTGGCCGCAGCCACCAGCAGAGCCGCTTCCGTTGGATCGCCAATTTCTTGCCAACGGCTAGGCGCTGTCAGGTGAATCAGCCGTGCATTCGAGCAAAGTGCCGCCCCCGTAAGCAACAAATTGACTTTCCAGGATGCTTCAAAATTCGCGGGAATCTGAACCTCACCAGCCGTAGGATCGTATCCAGCGCCCGTCACTTCAATCAGAGTCGGCGTCATCGGTGGATGGGATTTCTGCTTGCCGTTAAGAGGTGGTAAGACAGCCGACTCTTGGCTGGCAGGATGTAGGCTGTTCTCCGAAGATTCCCAGGGAAGCCAGAGATAATGCACCGTCATTTCGTTTTTAGTCAACGTTCCGGTTTTGTCGGTGCAGATCACCGTTGTAGCGCTCAGGGTTTCCACAGCCGAAAGACGACGCACCAAAGCATTACGGCGCACCATTCGCCGCACCCCGATCGCCAATGACAAAGTAACCGTCGGCAGTAACCCCTCTGGGACTAGCGCCACAATGATCCCGATCCCAAAAATAAAGCTCTCTTTGAGCTCCATCCCCACCAGCAGGTATGTCAGCAGAAATACCAGAACTCCCATACCGAGGGCGATCGCAGTGATGATCCGCACAATATCAGCAACCTGCACTTCCAACGTGCTGGGTTCCCGTTTCACGACGGCGGTGAGATGGGCTACGTGACCAAATTCGGTTTGTGCTCCCGTGGCATACACCACAGCAACGCCCCTTCCTGACGAAACCGTCGAGCCTGCCAGCACCAAATTGGGGATTTCCGCCAGATTGACCTTTTCTTGTAAGGGATGTTCGCCCGCTGGTATCGTTTTGCCAGCCCGGATGGATGCAGCTTCGCGCACCCGCACCGGATGAGCGTTACGGGCAACAGGAAGCGATTCGCCAGTCATTACAGAAATATCCAGATACAGGCTTTCGGCAGTAACTAACCGAGCATCCGCAGAGATGCGATCGCCCTCTTCCAATTGCATCACATCTCCACGCACCAGTTCCTTTGCCGGAATCTGCTTTAGTTCCCCATTCCGATACACTTTCACCTGCATCGGTAACACGTTCTTTAAGGCCGCTAATGCTTGCTCTGCTTGAAACTCTTGCCAAAAACTGAATACTGCATTAATCCCGATCACCGCCCAGATTGCCCAACCTAATTGAGGAGTTCCCGAAATGAATGCCAAAATCCCTGCCACCCATAGCAACAGGGCCATAAAGTGCCTTAACTGATCGGTAAATCTTAGCCACAGAGGGCGATGTGCGGGTTCGGGCAACTCATTCGTGCCAAATTTTACGAGTCGATCGAAAGCTTCCTCATCAGACAACCCGTTCTCGCTGATTTCAAAGGATTGATATACATCTTCTGGTGATAGGGTCCAAATTGGTTGATGCGATACTGCCATACATCCCCACCCTAGAAATAGTTAATGCAATCATTCTTGGCATATTTTTAGAAGTATTTGTGTAAACTTAATTTTTCTTACAATATCCAGGGGCTCAAACTGCCACAGTACAGATGATTTCTCTACCTTTAATACTGATAATATTGCATCCAGTAGTTCAGGGGGCGAGAATGGGGCTATAAAGCTTGCTGGATAAGGGTTATAAGTTTTAAGTTCCCTTAATAAAATCTGCGCTTATTGCGAACAGAAGTGACCAATTCCTCTACCAATTCCTCACACTCATGAAAGGCGAC
This sequence comes from Microcoleus sp. w2-18bC1, assembly GCF_036700365.1. Taxonomy (NCBI): domain Bacteria; kingdom Bacillati; phylum Cyanobacteriota; class Cyanophyceae; order Oscillatoriales; family Microcoleaceae; genus Microcoleus; species Microcoleus sp. w2-18bC1. The sequence goes on along the minus strand of NZ_JAUBOS010000034.1, from coordinate 10,722 downwards.
TATCCCATTGTGACCGTAAAAATATACCCCAAAATTGCTATGTCTTCGTTTAGTTATCCCTGCTTCTTTTTGCCGATAAATATAAGAAAATTTTCCCAAAAGACTTATTTGTTCGCCTTGTAACCCAGCAGTGGTTATTCCGATGGCAATCAACAAGAGTAAACGTACTAATTCATCCTGTGAAGCTTGAGAAGCTTCTCTCGTTATAATCACCAGTTTGACAATCCTTAAACCTCGCTTCAATTCCCCAGCGTTGTTTATAAGCTTTCACAGGCGTTTCTAAAACTCCTAAATTATTCAGCAGATACCAAGATTCTTTTTCTTATTTATTTTTATATTTCCTTCGTCAATATACGGCCAAGTTAAATCGGCCAAACCTTTTTTTGGGGAATGTTAATTTCCGAGAAAAATTCTCCTTGACCGGGGGCTATCTGAACGCTTGAGCAAGAATTAAACTTTCGTCTACGCAGGCGAAAGTTCGTGTCCTTTTTTGACCTTAACACGAACTTCACTCCTTGACGGTCTATCCACTGTGCCAGGTCTACGCTATGGAATTCTCGGTCTCCCACAATCACTATTTGATCAGCTTTAAATAGTTTAATTACAGGGCGCAAGACGATTTGTTGTTCCCTCAAATTACTGGCTTCTTTTTTTGAGAGTAAAATTCCCAAGAGAGGGAAAGCGCGTTTTTGATAAATCGCACTGACCATCAAAATATTATTGTCTTGCCAAGCGGTTCTATCTAAAGCAATAATTAATTGTTTTCCCTTGGGTATGCGTTGACTAATAATTTATTTAATCAGGGTAAAGAAACCAGAACCATACTTAACAGGCGTCAATTTCAAAAAGCATTGTATATGGCGACAGCGACTATTCTGCTGAATTGGTAAAGGTAGTGTCGCTGCTAACGTTTCTATTTTTACTTGCTTTTGCCAGCAGAGTCATACTAATAATTTTAATTTCATCACTTGCGATTTCTTCAAGTATTGTTGGCGGTATTTTTGGTAGAATTGAGGCAGCGATTTTAATCGCGATATTGTTGAAATAATAAGACCGTTATTTTTTACCATAATCGGGAGGCTGAATTAAGGTTTATTTTTGAGCGAAAAAAGTCAGTTGTCAATAAGCTAATATCTTTTTTACCCCGCCTGAGTCCTACAAGCATTGATTCATATTGGTTTGGAGTCGCTGGTCGCCCCCTGAAATCCAGTAGCTTCAACAAATCTTAACTTCTCACCCTATACCCTATACCTTAAGATAGGGTATATGATTAGTTTAATAGGTTGCAAGGGAGATAATATCAATGTTCCAAGTGGGCGAAGTCTCTCGTCGTTTAGGACTCAATCCACAAACTCTATTCTATATTTTTATGGGCGTATTGGATTGAACCCATCTCCCCAGTGGACTGAAGCGGGCGATCGCCTCTTTAGCCGGCAGGATATGGAACGACTTGCCTTTATTTCTAGTGCCAAGTCTTTAGGGCGAAGTCTTGAGGAAATTAAGGAAATTATAGCGTTGGAAGATGGGCAATTACTCGCCTGTAAAGTCGTCGATGACAGACTAAACAAGAAAGTTCAGGCAATTGAGGACAACATTCGACAATTGCGATCGCTGCATGATGAGCTAGTGCCTTTGGTCGAGCAAGGTCAAACCAAATTAGAGCAGTCCGACCCAACTTATCAATGCCTCGTTCTTGAAAAATAACCAGAAGCAGCGCGCGCTCAAAGAGCATCTTGACTGTAAAACTTAGCTCTACCTGAGCCTATAACTGAACAAAATTACATAAGTAAAAAAGGAGCCATGCTATGAAGGCGATGGAGATGGAAATATTAGGAGCGGGTTGTAAAAAATGTCAGCAGTTGGAAGCTAATGCCAAGGAGGCGATCGCCGCTTTGAATTGAGAAGCTGAAATCCTGCACATCACCGACCCGATCGAAATTGCTAAACGCGGTGTTATGTCTACTCCAGCATTGACCATCAACGGGAAAGTCGTCAGCAAAGGAAAAGTGATCACGAGCGCAGAAATTCAGAGACTCTTACAACTCTAATAATTGGAGAAAAACCATGTTCGATCCGTTTTATCCGTTCGACTGGTTAGCTACTCAGATTGTGACTCGCCTCTTGGGTTTATCTATAAAATCTCACCTCGGAGCCAGTTTACATTTTTTCCTTTACGATGTACCTAAAGTTTTAACATTGCTGATTGTAATCAGTTTTATTGTTGGTACATTTCAAAGCTTTTTAGAACCCGAAAAAGTCCGGCATTGGTTAGAAGGCAAGCGCACCTTCGGCGGGAATATCCTGGCGGCTCTTGTGGGCATTATTACACCGTTTTGCTCCTGTTCGGCGGTTCCTCTTTTTATCGGATTTTTGGAAGCAGGTGTTCCTTTAGGAGTCACATTTTCCTATCTGATCTCAGCACCAATGGTCAATGAGGTGGCGGTGGTGTTGATCTGGGGATTATTTGGGTTGAAGGTTACGCTTCTTTATATCGGCTTCGGCGTTGGATTGGCGATCGTGGCTGGATATACGATCGGATTACTAAAATTAGAAAAATGGGTGGAACCCTTTGTTTGGGAAATTCAAAAATCCCGATTACTAGAGGCTCAAACAGATGAATTTGAATCTAATCAGCTCACTTGGAACCAGCGATTTGAACAGGGATGGTTTCAATCTAGTCAAATTGTGCAATCCGTTTGGCTTTATGTGGTCATAGGAATTGCGATCGGTGCAGGAATTCATGGTTATGTTCCGACTACTTTAGTCACCCAGATAGCAGGACGTGACAACCCCTTAGCCGTTCCTATTGCGGTTATTTTAGGTGTGCCACTCTATGCGAATATTGCTGGTGTGATGCCGATTACTGAAGCACTGGTTAACAAAGGAATGCCCCTCGGAACTGTGTTAGCCTTCACAATGGCTGTTACCGCTCTTTCATTACCTGAGATGGTCATTCTGAAAAAAGTTCTTCGCCCTCAACTTTTAGCTCTTTTCATCAGCCTAATGACTCTTGGCATAATCAGTATCGGCTATTTATTCAATGCTCTTCTTGCTTAGCTGCAACCTACTACAGCAATCCTTGCCGGAGTCGTAAATTTTTCACCCCACCCCAACCCTCCCCGAACTCGCGGGGAGGGAGTAAGAAATTCACAAATGATGCGAGGATTGCTATATCTTAGTTGAGTGCCGCATAGCCTTCTGGGTTCATATGCAGGAAATCTCGACTGTATTTCGGGTCAACAATCCCCTGGGAATTCGCCAATACCTGAGTGCTATCAAAAACAATTACTCGATCGCCTCCTTAATTCCTCTAAACTCTCCCCCACAAAGCCAATCCGCCGCCCCTTCCCCTAGCCGCAATTATCCCATCTTCTACCAGAAAATATGCAAAAAATGCCTGCTTCCCCACACTCAAACTAAAAAATTCCGCCTCCCGCGCTTCTCCACCGCGAATAAATCCTTGATACACAGTTTTACCCAACAATTTCACCGTAATTCTGGTAAAATCAAAAGCTAAAATATTTTTATTAACCAAAAAGTTAGTGGGCCCGGAAAGAGTTAGTACGATCGCCCCAACTTGCACCGAATTCTCCACCCTGCCCGTTTCGCTATCCGCTTCCCCATCCGCAACAGGTTCTGCCGAATAAGCAATTTGAATTTTCGCCACCCACTCAGGTATATAACGTCCCGCGCCCAACACAATTCCCGCTTTTTGTCGAGTCTTTTTCGTGCCGGTGATAAAGCAGAGTTGCCAGTTGCCGATTAATTGCTCGAAAGAATAGCGAATTTTAGTTTTTTTCGCGCTTTTCTCAGCTTCAAGGAGGGCGGCAACTACAGCGTCGGGAGATGGTTTAGAATCAGATTGGGCAGCTTGTTCTAGAATAGATAGATTTTCCATTTAATAATATACAGATTTGTATTTTAAGGGTGGTATCTGAGTCGATCTCCCCCTAAATTCCCCAAAAAATTGGGGATTAGGGGTGAACTTTTACTGCTTCTTCGCCCTTATTAAGGGGGGCTTTGACAGCTTCTTGCCCCACCCCTTACTCGCCTTGTGTTTTGGAGGGCTAGGGTGGATCGCATCTGTTAAATGCGTAAGTCCTAAAGCTGCAAGACATTGATAATATTAGCTGAAGTAGCGGAGAAAAACATGGTTGCGATCGCCCCCACAGACACAGAAATCATCGTCATCGGCAGCGGAATAGGCGGCTTGACTTGCGCTGCAATGCTTGCCCGCTATGGCTTTGAGGTTGTGGTTTGCGAAAGCCATTCGATCGCGGGCGGGGCCGCACACGGTTTTGAACGCGACGGATTTAGCTTCGACTCCGGGCCCTCGCTGTACTCAGGATTATCCTACAGCCCGTCTGCCAATCCGCTGCGGCAAGTATTGGATGCGATCGGCGAAAAACTCCCCTGCATCACCTACGATACCTGGGGTTGCTGTTTGCCAGAAGGCGATTTCGACACATCCGTCGGTGCGAGTCAATTTGGCGAAGTGCTCGCACAACTGCGCGGCACCGCAGCAGTCGCCGAATGGCGGCAACTCCAGCGCATCATGGAACCCTACGCCAAAGCTGCCACAGCCTTGCCCTCCCTGGCTTTGCGCTTCGATTTGGGCGCTGTTTTTACCCTCGGCCAATTTGCGCCGGCTTTCCTGCAAAGTGCTGGCGAAGCGATCGCACTTGCAGGCCCTTTCAGCAAAATTATGGACAAAAATGTCAAAGATCCCTTTGTCCGAAATTGGCTGAATTTGTTGTGTTTCCTGCTGTCTGGACTTCCCGCCGACGGAACGATAGCAGCCGAAGTCGCATTCATGTTCGCCGACTGGTATCGCCCCAATGCAGTTTTGGACTATCCGATCGGCGGTAGTGGAGCTTTGGTAAATGCCCTGGTACGCGGTTTAGAGCGCCACGGAGGGCGGTTGCTGCTAAATTCCCACGTTGCAGAAGTTTTGGTGGAAAACAACCGGGCTGCAGGCGTGCGGCTGCGATCGGGCAAAATTATTCGATCGCACAAAGCCGTAGTCTCCAACGCTTCCGTTTGGGATACGCTGAAACTGTTGCCTGAAACCTCAGTCCCGCAAAGGTTTCGGCAACAGCGGCAGGCTACGCCCGAGTGCGACAGCTTCATGCACCTGCATCTGGGAATTGATGCAGCCGGAGTGCGATCGGACTTGGCTTGTCACTACATCTTCGTCAAAGACTGGGAAATGGGCGTGTCGGCCCCTCAGAACGTCGTTCTCGTCTCGATTCCCTCCCTCCTCGACCCCCACCTCGCGCCTCCGGGAAAGCACGTCATTCACGCATATACCCCCGGAAACGAGCCTTACGATTTGTGGCAAAAGCTCAATCGAACCAGCGAAGAGTACAAGCTGCAAAAACAAGCGCGCGCCGAGGTAATGTGGGAAGCCTTAGAGAGAATTATCCCCAATATTCGATCGCGCTGCGAAGTCACCTTAGTTGGGACACCTCTAACCCACGAACGGTTTTTGCGCCGCCATCGCGGTTCCTACGGGCCCGGAATTCGGGCGGGTAGGGGCTTGTTTCCCGGGCCGAGAACGCCTTTAGCGGGGCTGTTTTGCTGCGGAGATTCGACGTTTCCGGGAATTGGTTTGCCGGCTGTTGCTGCTAGCGGTGCGATCGCCGCCAATACGATCGCACCTTTGGACAAACATTTGCAATTGATTCGGGAAGTTATTAGTTAGTTGTTATTAGATATCTCCCATAATTATTGTGGAACAGGCAGGATGCCTGTTCAAAACCTGATTTTTAGGAGATGTCTATTAGTTATTTGTTATTTGTTATTTGTTAACGGGATTATTGAAGGGCTTTCATAGCGAAGGATGCGAACCCAAGAGTAAACAATAATTTGATATTAGTTAGTAAAATGTGACCGATATCTGTCAGCATAGAAATAGATAGTTCGATCGCAAAGAGGCCACCGTGCAACCCGTAGACTTTACAACTTTAACCGCAGCTTGCAGCGAACTGCGAGCCCAATGGCTGCCAGCGCGCTTAGAACAAGTCTACCAGCGCGATCGATTTACCGTGTCCCTGGCGCTGCGTACCATGAAAGGGCGCGGCTGGATTGACCTTTCCTGGCATCCTGTGGCCGCCCGCATCTGCGTCGGCGACCCCCCGCCCCGCATTCCCGATACCTTCACCTTCAGCGAACAACTGCGGCACCAACTCAGCGGTTTAGCCTTAGTTTCCATCGCCCCTGTTTCATCCTGGGAAAGAGTCATCGACTTGCAATTCGCCAAACGTCCCGGAGAACCAGCCCTCTGGCACCTGTACGCCGAAATCATGGGCAAGTACAGCAACGTCATCCTCACCGCCCAAGACAACCTCGTTGTCACCTGCGCCCACCAAGTCAGCGCCAAACAGTCCACCGTCCGTCCCATCCAAACCGGGCAACCCTACGAAATGCCCCCGTCGTTGACCGATGCAGTGCCGAGTTTGAGCGAATCTCAAAACCGCTGGCAATCACGAATTAGCCTGGTTCCTGGGCAATTAAAGGGCAATCTGTTGAAGAATTACCGAGGGATGAGTAAAGCCTTAGTTTTGGCAATGATTCGATCGGCTTCTTTAGACCCCGAACAATCCACCGACAGCCTCAATCCCGACGACTGGCAGCAACTATTCCAGCGCTGGCTATACTGGCTGCAATGCCTAGAAAACTCGAAATTTCACCCGAGTTTTACCCCCGAAGGCTACACAGTCATCGATTGGCCGACACCAGAAAATCAAAATGTACGGGCGATGCCCCCGTACTCGGCGCCCTCTAATTCTTCCTTCCTGACATCCGTTAAATCCGTTACAGAATCCGTTGCCGAACTTCCTTCTTCGGTTCAAGAAATACTTAACAGCTACTACACAGGCCAAATCAATCAAGAAGTATTCGCCCAACTGCGGCATCAGCTTACCCAAAAACTCAACAACGTCCTAGCCAAACTGCGCCTCAAAGCCAACACATTTAAAGAACGATTGCAGCAATCTGCAGACGCCGACACCCACAAATCCCAAGCCGACTTGCTGATGGCAAATTTGCAGCATTGGGAACCGGGAATGAAATCAATTTCTCTCCCCGACTTTGAAACCGAAAAACCAGTTGTCATTTCCCTAAACCCGGAAAAAAACGCCGTTCAAAACGCTCAAGCCCTCTACAAAAAACACCAAAAACTTAAAAGAGCCCGCATTGCAGTAGAACCTTTGTTAGCCGCCGTACAGGAAGAAATCGACTATTTAGAACAAGTTGAAGTCGCACTTTCAGTATTGGAAACCTACCGCAACACCCAAGATTTGCAAACCCTCGCCGAAATCCGCGAAGAACTGATCCAACAAAAATATCTAGACGTACCAGATTACCGCAGTACCGACAAAAATGCTGCGATCGAATTTCACCGCTACCACAGCCCCAGCGGCTTTGAATTATTAATCGGGCGCAACAACCGCCAAAACGACCAACTCACTTTTCGCACCGCCAACGACTACGACTTGTGGTTCCACACCCTAGAGATTCCCGGAAGTCACGCTTTGCTGCGTCTGGAACCCGGTACTGTGGCTGAAGAAACCGATTTGCAATTTGCCGCCGACATGACTGCTTACTACAGTCGCGCCCGCCACAGCGAACAAGTCCCGGTGGTTTATACAGAACCGAAATATGTATACAAGCCCAAAGGCGCAAAACCGGGTATGGTTGTATACAAGCAGGAGCGGATTGTCTGGGGTAGACCGCAGCAAGCTCCGGCATAATTTATATAAAGTGAGTAAAAGGGTCGATCGGCAATCGAAACTTCGTTTTTACCTCAAATAACCTGTTTGGAACCGATAAACCTACGCAGAAACCGGATTTTTGAACCTAGGGTTGATTATACAAAGTGACTGGGAGTGCGATCGCCCCCTAATATCAAATCCGGTAGCATCGGAATTATTCATCTCTGTATTCTCTCCCTCTGCGTTCTCTGCGCCCTCTGCTGTTAAATCATTCCGATGCAACCGGAAACGATATCACAATTTATATTCGCCTGTAATGTAAAGTTTTATTACAAAACTTTACATTTTGTTGATAAAGTACCCCTTAAGAGAGATGATATTTCTTTTAGAACCCTTTGCAAAGAAACGTGCAACTTGGGTTTCCTCACTGTGAGAAAAACACTGTGGGAACACAACGGATTTAACTATTTGTGCAGACCAGCTTTAGCTAAAGCTGGTCGTTTCTGTTTAAACCTTAAACCCAAGCCCCCACCGATTGTAGATTGGCGATTTTAGATTTTAGATTAAAACCGCCAATCTAAAATCTAAAATCTAAAATCTAAAATCTAAAATCTAAAATCCCCAAGGCCCGCTCTTAGAAAGTAAACGTGGTTCTGACAACCCCAATCACCAAATCAGAATTATTCTTATTGTGGTCGGGAGCAGTCAGCCAAATCAAACCAGGAGTGATAGCAATATTATCGCTCAACTTAAACTGATAAAAACCTTCAACGTGCAGCGAAGTATCCTTATCTTCCGGCAAAGTCCGATTAGTAGAACTCGTCACCCGCGGCTCCATACCTACCACAATCCCCGCCACATTTCCTTCTTTCAACAAATCAGGAAAAGCCAAAGTAACTGCCCAGTTCCAGATTTTTTGATCGCCCCGCTGCACAGAACCCGTAGGAGTAGCCAAGTTGGATAAAATGCGCTGGTTGGTGTAACCCGCCCAACCGCCAATTGCAAATCTCCGGTTCAACTGCCACGAAGCTTGCGCGCCGTAGGAATTGCTAGAAACTGGGAGAGTGCTATCGCTGTCGAACCCGAAGGAACCGAGACGCGCCGGGAAATTAGAAGCATTGCTGCCTGTACCGGTAACAAAGTTGTAGGAGTTAACGTAAGTTAAACCTAAAGCCATGCTCTCGCTCGGTTTGAAAGTCAACTGAGCCAAACCGCCGTAAGAGCCGTTAAACAAACCATTTCCCCGCGTCGGGTCCGCAGCATTGCCGGCCAAATATCCCAAACTCAGTTCCAGTTTTTCCCCAAACTGATGCCGCAGAGCGATGCCAGAACCACCAGTCAAATAGTAAATTGGGTTGCGAGTACCGAAGTTAGAAAGAGCGCCGTAGCTGCCGTCTCCGTCAAAGTAAGGGTTGACAGTGTTAGCAAAATCATCAGCCGCGCCGGCGTTGGCTTCTAGAATTACAGTAGTGCTTTTGCCGATAGGGAATTGGTAAAGCAGCGCATCTAAACCTACCGTATTGCTAGCCTCGGCAAAAGGCCCAGCATTAAACCGCAATTCCCCTTCAGCGGTTTTCGTATTATTAGTAGAAAACGAACCCAGATTCAAAACTTGCAGTCGAGTTCTCAGCAAATCTTCTCCAGAGAAACTCGTGTCGAAATTGATACGAACCCTGCTGCCAAAAGCCGTCGCTTTATCGGCATCGTTACCTTCAGCATCCTCTCCCCTGGCGATACCAGCCAAACCAAATATCACTTCGCCGTTGAGTTTAGTCGTAGTCGAAAACTGATTTGCTTCTAATTCAGAGGCGCGCGCTTCCAAAGCATCGACGCGGCCACGTAAAGTTGCCAATTCCGCCGCAAATTCTTCTTGCAACCTTTGCACAGAAGCCAAATCTTCTCGCGTCGCCAGATTTCTGGAACCGCCTTGAATCAGCTCACTAACTTTATCCAAACACGCATTTAAACCTGCGGCAAACTCGTAGCGAGTCATCGCCCGGTTACCGCGAAAAGTGCCGTCAGGATAACCAGCTATGCACCCGTAGCGCTCTACTAGAGACTGCAAAGCTTGGAACGCCCAATCTGTGGGCCGAACGTCGGAAAGTTGCGAAACAGAGGTTACTTGGCCGGCCGCATCTTCGCTGCTACTGCCTTCTGTGCTGTATTCGTTGATTTGTTCTAAAACATTTGACTGTGCTGGAGGTTGGGCATTTGGATTTGGCGATTGGGAAATCTGCTCTTGGGCGCTTAAATTAGTCGGTGTAGCGGCGGGTTGGGTTTCGCTTAAGTTTGCGGGCTCGACTGCGGGAATTTGCTCCGCGACAGGTTCTTCGGCACTGAAATTTGCGGGCGCGACTGCGGGTTTGGTTTCGCTTAAATCCCCTGCAACTGCGTTTTCCGGTGCTTTTGCTTGTTCGGCAACTGGGGCAATCGGCTCGTTAGCGTTAGCCAAGCGATCCGAAGGAAAGCCCTCGTAGAGGTTCGCACTTTCTTTCTCAATAGTTTCAACAGTCAAGTTGCTAGCTAGCGACGCTGCTTCGCCTGTCTCAGCCTTTGCTGTTTCAGCCTTTGCCACCTCGGTTGCAGCACCTGCTAATTGCAATTGATCAGCTTGAGCTATGGTGGCAATTTCTACCTGTTTCTCTGCTGCTAGCGCCGTCGAAGATACGACTAAACTTGCTGCCAATACAGCGGGACTAACTAAAAGTCCCTTCCACAAAAATTTGGACATTTTTTCCTTACACCACATTGAGCCGATCGCCCGTTCCGAAGATTTAGGCACCAGCAAATCACCTTCAATATTCTGCCTAATAGTAATTCTTGTCAACAATCGGGGAAATCACTGTCGGAGAGTGCAGTTTGGCTGTGGCTGATTTGACAAAAACTCCGTTTATTCCCAAAATCCTTGGTTTGAGCTAAATAGTTACATAGAATCCCCACACACTGATGTTAGTATTTTGATGGCTGGCAATAAGCTTGCGCTGCACAATCCAGGGGATGCCAGCCT
>NZ_JAUBOS010000124.1:4588-5183 GCF_036700365.1 Microcoleus sp. w2-18bC1 | reverse complement strand
CTGCGGGTGTGGGTGTTGGTTCCGCTGCGGGTGTGGGTGTTGGTTCCGCTGCGGGTGTGGGTGTTGGTTCTGGGATGGGTGGTGTGGGTGTTGGTTCCGCTGCAGGTGTGGGTGTTGGTTCTGGGATGCGTGGTGTGGGTGTTGGTTCTGGGACGGGTGTGGGTGTTGGTTCTGGGATGCGTGGTGTGGGTGTTGGTTCTGGGACGGGTGGTGTGGGTGTGGGTTCCGGGACGGGTGGTGTTGGTGTTGGCGCTGGTGTTTGTGGTGTGGGTGTGGGTTCCGGGACGGGTGGTGTTGGTGTTGGCGCTGGTGTGGGTGTGGGTGTTGGTATTGGTGTTGGTGTTGGTGTTGGTTCGTTCAGGGGAATGGCAGAGACAGTAGCGCTGGCGGGGCTGATAGCGCCCTGGTTGTCTGTAGCGCTGTAGGTAAAATTTGCTGTTGTAAAGTTGGCTGTCGATTGGAAAAATAATTGGTTAATGTCAGCAGGTGTCAGAATTTGACCGGCCGTGACAATCCGGCCGCCGGTATCGGGATTGCCTAAAAATATCAGCCCTTCATTTGCTGGTGGGACGGTGTTGATGGTGAAGGATGCGAT
>NZ_JAUBOS010000124.1:0-4578 GCF_036700365.1 Microcoleus sp. w2-18bC1 | reverse complement strand
CCGCCGGTATCGGGATTGCCTAAAAATATCAGCCCTTCATTTGCTGGTGGGACGGTGTTGATGGTGAAGGATGCGATCGACCCGTCGGGGTCGCTTCCTCCGAGTCCTGCGATCGCCACAGTGCTGCTGGGGGCGATTTCGAGGTCGACGTTGTTAGCTACTGGCGGTTGGTTGGGCTCCGGCAGCAGCGCCGATACAGTAGCGCTGGCGCGGCTGGTAGCGCCCTGGTTGTCTGTAGCGCTGTAGGTGAAATTTGCTTTTGTAAAGTTGCCTGTCGATTGGAAAAATAATTGGTTAATGTCAGCAGGTGTCAGAATTTGACCGGCCGTGACAATCGTTCCGCCGGTATCGGGATTGCCTAAAAATATCAGCCCTTCATTTGCTGGTGGGACGGTGTTGATGGTGAAGGATGCGATCGAACCGTCGGGATCACTTCCTCCGAGTCCTGCGATCGCCACAGCGCTGCTGGGGGCGATTTCGAGGTTGACATTGTTAGCTATCGGCCGTAGGTTGGCGGGAGTCGGAGTCGGTGCGGGTGGGGGAGTCGGGGCAGAGGCGATGCTGGTGCTAACAGTTGCGCCGGGATCGCGGCCGTTATTGTTGTCGGGATTTGGGTCATTAGTGGTTGAGGTACTTCTTGCCGTGTTGCTGACAGTGCCGGTCGCCGGGGCTGGGAATCTGACAGTCCGGCTGACGGCCACGCCGTCAGCTAAGCTGGCAATGGGCGGAAAGCTGACAATGCCTGTGGCTGGGTCGTAAATACCGCCGTTGGATGCTGTAACGCCCGTTAAACCGGGAACGATGCTGTCTGTAACGGTGATGTTGGTAGCGGTACTCGGCCCTCTGTTTTCGGTGAGAATTGTGTAGGTGACAGTCGAGCCTGCGGCCACAGTAGCGGGCCCGGTTTTGATCGTAGCTACATCGGCGCTATCGGTAATCGTGGTGGTGACTCTTGCCGACGGGCTGCTGCCGTTGTTGTTGTCAGGGTTGGGGTCTCGGCTCGTTGAGGTGCTGCTAGCAGTGTTGGCGATGGGGCCGCCGGTGGCGGGAAGTGGAAAACGGACGGTTCTGTTGGTGCTGGCTGCGCTGGCTAGGGATGTGATCGTCGGCCAAGTCACAATACCTGTAGTTTGGCTGTAAGTTCCGCCCTCCGAGACGCTGACTCCTGTTAAACCCGGAACAATGGTGTCGGTGATCACCACATTGGTTGCTGCACTCGGCCCACTGTTGGCTGCCGTAATTGTGTAAGTAACAGTCGATCCGGCTGCTGCCGTAGCGGGCCCGCTTTTGATTGTAGCTACATCGGCGCTATCGGTGATCGTGGTGGTGACTCTTGCCGACGGGCTGCTGCCGTTGTTGTTGTCAGGATTGGGGTCTCGGCTCGTTGAGGTGCTGCTAGCAGTGTTGGCGATGGGGCCGCCGGTGGCGGGAAGTGGAAAACGGACGGTTCTGTTGGTGCTGGCTGCGCTGGCTAGGGATGTGATCGTCGGCCAAGTCACAATACCTGTAGTTTGGCTGTAAGTTCCGCCCTCCGAGACGCTGACTCCTGTTAAACCCGGAACAATGGTGTCGGTGATCACCACATTGGTTGCTGCACTCGGCCCACTGTTGGCTGCCGTAATTGTGTAAGTAACAGTCGATCCGGCTGCTGCCGTAGCGGGCCCGCTTTTGACCGTCACTACATCAGCGCTATCGTTTGTAATAGTGGTCGTGACTCTCGCATCCGGGCTGCTGCCACTGTTGTTACCGGGTACGGGATCGATCGTACTGCTGCTGCTGAATACACTGTTTGTAATAGGGCCGAGTGTAGTTGGGGCCGTAACAGTTACCGTGCGCGTGGCGGTGGCCCCAAGAGGTAAATTCGGAATACTCCAGGAAACCAGTCTCGTTGTCGGGTTGAAAGTGCCGTCGCCGTTGGCACTACCAAATACTGCCCCGTCGGGCAATCTATCTTCAATCACCACGTTTTCGGCGTCGTTCGGGCCGTTATTTACTGTCGTAATTGTGTAAGTAATGGGGCTATCCGGTGCCGCTGCCGCCGGGCCTGTTTTCGTTGAGGCAACATCTGCTGTAGTAAGCGGCACGTCTATAGTTTGGATCGACAAAGTGCGAACGTCGTGAATATTTGTTGCGTCTCCCGTTGAACCAGCAAAACCAAATTTGAATGTTGCCGGGATTGGCTCGTCTATCTCCTCTTGTAAATTGGCAATGTCGATAAGAGTCTCACCCGGATCTGCAAACGAACCATTATTGTTGAGATCAAAGTTAACAGTGAGACGGTTTGGCGTTGCAGAATTGGGGGGTTCCAAAATAATTTGAACTCTTCTTCTGGCTGCTTCGCGGCTGCTAGTAATGGTGTTGATCGGCCCGTTTGGAGGCAGAGGATTTACGGTATCGGGAATATTATCTATTCCCTGCGGCACAAACGTAGAAGTTAAAAATCGATATCCCGTAGATTCGCTACCTCGAAGTGTTACCGAATCTGCTCTACGAGTCACCCCAATTCCGCCTACACGCCCTTGAGTTTCACTTGAGAAATTTCCAAATTCATCCAATCCAATTCCTAAATAACCTCCCCGTAAACCGGACTGATTTGTATCTGTATTTTGGGCGTAGCCGAGAGACCCTCCATAGCCTCCAGCTACTGTAGGCGTCACAGTACCGTCAATTAAAAAGAAACTTATGCCGTCCCCTGTCCGCCCTGCTAAATTCGGACGTGCAGTGCCGTCGTAGGCAAATATATCAAAGACAATGTTAAGACCACTATTGACAGGAACCTGACTGTTATAGATGACAAAAGTAGATTGGTCAAAAGTTCTTGTAGTTAATCTTAACGCCCCGCTGCCAACCGGGTCTATGTTCAAACCTGGAAAACTCTCCGTTCCGGTTCCTGCTGTTAAAGCCGGAGCGTCTGACGTGCCTGTTACCCCAGAGATCCAAGGTCCGATTAGACGTGCGTCTTGAAAACTTTCGTCCACTAAACTAATGAGGACAGCGCTGTAAGTTTCCTGGGTTTTTGTTTCAAAGGCTATTGCGGTTTTTACTCGTCCGGCTGTAACATTTAATTGCCAGTTTCCTCCTAATTTTGCACTGCCAATTAGATTGTTGGAAGCCGCTATGTTTGCGCCTGTTAATTCTCTCAGCTTCTGCACGAAAGCAATCCCGGCTTTTCCAGCCCCAACCTGACACGCTAATATTAAAATATCGGCTTTTTCCGTGAAGGCATGGCGCCACTGTTGCAAATGCCGATCGTACTTTGGTAAGTTTTCATCCTTCAGTAAAGTTGACCCCAGTTGCACCGAAGCTTCCTTGCCGTGAGCAACTATCTGAAGGCTGGCAATGGAGCTGCGTTTAGCTAAAATCTCAGTAATTTGTTCTACTCCGTCCAGACTTCGATCAAGGACAATTATCTCTGTCCCCGGTTTGACTCCGCTGGCAAGATGCTGATAATTCTCTACCCTCGGATCGATGCAAACTAAATGTTTTTTACGTTGAGTATTAACGCCCCGACTCGCTTTTGTTAAACAGGAAATATTAATAGCCCGATCACCGACTAACGGCGTCCCAATCAAAGAAACTTTTATGCAGTCAGTGTCGTGGCGATCGCAACTTAATTTGTGAATTGGCGAAGAGTAGTTGCACCATAAATTTTTCATGAGTTAGATAGCTCCTTGATTTGTTAATCGTCAATCTTCAGTGGTAGATATTATTGTTAATTGCTAATGGAAATCTCTAATTACTAATTTCTCGACTTCGCATACTTAACAAGTTCTATTTACTTCGATTTTTTTTTGTGCGACATCTTCCTAAAGTAGCAGTTAGCTGTATTTACCTAGTAAATCAGGGTTTTTTTAGCCAATTCAGACGTAGTGCCAACTTATTTTATGATGAGGAAAAATGATCGCAATCTCCGAAAATACACCTTTTAATTAGATATTTTTTGCCTAAATGCAGTTGACAAGCATTCTTGTTTGTAGTAAACAAAGCTTGGATTTCCGATTTTCACTCAGACTTGATTCTTTATCAAGAACAAATTTTAGGGCTGTCAATCAGCTCAATGTCAGATAATCTATATTTTACTAAAGAAATAATTATAAATTTTGTAGTTATCAACTTCGTTTTCTGGCTTTTGTCAAGAATGAATGACTCACTACCAAAATTTCAGGGCCGTCAGCAAGTCGAATCAGCAATAATTCATCGGCTTGATATTTTTTGTAGTAATAATTAAAAACTCGGTTTATTTAACAAACCGATTTGCTATAACTTTAGGAAAAATTCAGCTAATCTATATTTCACTCAAGAAATGGTTATAAATTTTGTAGTTATCAACTTTTTTTCTGGCTTTTGTCAAGAATGAATTACTCACTAATAACCAATTTCAGGGTTATCAGCAAGTCGAATCAGCAATAATTCATCGGCTTGATATTTTTTGTACTAATAATTAAAAACTCGGTTTATTTAACAAACCGAGTTGCTATAATTTTAGAAAAAATGCAGCGAATTTAATGCGCTTTGTTTTCAAGGAGAAAGAGTAAGAAAATCGAGAGCAGTGATAGAATTATCAGCACCAAAAACCTG
>NZ_JAUBOS010000033.1:41468-62178 GCF_036700365.1 Microcoleus sp. w2-18bC1 | reverse complement strand
ATAAGTTTCCCACGATCCCAGACCCATGCAAATACTACCCTTGACAATTTCCCTTTTTCCTTAACTTGTCACCAATGTGTTCAGGCAGTTTGTCAATTAATCGGATGTCGCCTAAAGGTGTGTCGGCAAAGTTTTTCTGGTAAACTAACTGAGCGTCGGGATTGATTTCGCTGCTTAATACGCATTCTGTTTCCAGATTCAAGGAACGAGCGGCGGATTCAAAGGCTAATCTCATGCCGCCTATTCCTGAGAATAAGTCAATAAAACGGATGGTTTTCATAGCCTTAAACTGGCTTGTTAAGATTGATATCTTGCACCATTGTTAACATGAGGCAGAGCCTCTGGATCTTTGTTACCAGGTAGAACCTGGTAACGAGAGAACCTGGTAACCAGAGACGAGAGAAACGAGAGGACTTTTCGGGGTTGGCTTCTAGCCCAGCGCACAAGAAAGAGTTTCAAGAAATAGGATTGTCACAATTAGATGCGCGCCCGGTTATTTTTTGCTACTAATCCATTCCTTAAGATCCTGAATGGTAAAAATGGCTTGAAAATCCAATCCGGCCTCGCGATATAATTCCCCTCCACCTTGCTCTCTGTCAATCAGCGACAAAATACGATCGACTTTATAACCAGCCGCCCGCAACCGTTCCACCGCCTGCATCGCCGACTTACCCGTCGTCACCACATCCTCCAAAACCGCCACATTCGTCCCCTCTGGCAACAGCGGCCCCTCAATATACGCCATTGTCCCGTGTCCCTTCGTCTCCTTTCTGACAATTAAAGCTGGTATAGGTCGATCGCCCAAAGCCGAAACTACGCTCACCGCAGTTACAATCGGGTCAGCGCCCAAAGTCAAACCACCTACAGCTTGCACATCCGACGACAACATCGACAACAGCAAACGTCCCGTTGCCAAAGCACCTTCAGCGTGCAGCGTCACCGGTTTGCAGTTAATGTAATAAGAACTTTTCTGGCCCGAAGACAGCACAAAATCGCCTTCACGATAAGCAAACTCGCACAACAAATCTAGAAGTCGATCGCGCAACACCTTTAAATCCGCAGCATCCATAACTCACACCGTGTAAAAAACACAAATAATCCGTCGATAATCAGTTTATAGTGGAATCGGAATTAATTAAAAAGGCCCAAATATATGAGTCAAAAGTTAAAAAGCCTGAGCGGCGCATTAATTCTCGCTGTCGCCTCTGCCGCACTGGCATCGGTCAAACCAGCTCAAGCACAAACAGAGCGATTTCACCCGATTGCCGACGACTTCAACCGACAATTTTTTCAAGCTTCAGGA
This sequence comes from Microcoleus sp. w2-18bC1, assembly GCF_036700365.1. Lineage (NCBI taxonomy): Bacteria > Bacillati > Cyanobacteriota > Cyanophyceae > Oscillatoriales > Microcoleaceae > Microcoleus > Microcoleus sp. w2-18bC1. Next base: position 60,875 of record NZ_JAUBOS010000033.1, on the reverse strand, counting down.
GACTTTTACCACAACGTCAGCTTGCAAGGTTACTTGGGCGACTATTTAGGCATCGGTTCCCCCAGCGGCGTCGTTGCCTTTCCCGAAAAAGAAATTGAGCGGGATGCTAGTCGCGTCAACGGCTTCTACCGCCGAGTAATGCAGCGGCAAGTTTCCAGCGACCCGATTCTGCGCGTGCCAGATGCCGTCAATCCCTTCGATGCCTCAATCATGGCACTGCCTGCAGCTTGCCAGCTAGGACCTCAACCAAGTAGCTGTTTCCCCACTCCCGCCGGACTCCAAGATCAGTTTACACTTCCAACGCAGCAGCAAAATTCACCGAGTGATCCAGGGCCCGTTAGAGGACTTTATCAAATATCGCCCCCTGGCCAAAATTAATCGATCGACAGTTGCGAGTTTTGAGCCGAGGCGAGTTTACTCAATCTCGGCTTTGTTATATTCGAGAGAAAGCCTCAACCCGCCCCAAAAGCTCATGTTTTGGCAATCCTTTCGGTAAACCCGCAACTCGCTTTTTTTAACTATCGCCGTTATTTCACAGGACTAAATATTATCCAATATTTATCAAACAATGCTGCCATCAGGCATGATTGTTCCTTTCAAAATAGCTTCACCCAAATTAGCTCCCGCCAAGTTCGCTCCCCTGAGATTTGCCCCGGTCAAATTAGCCCCTCTCAAATCAGCTTTGCCAAGGTTTGTCCACCGGAAATCTGCCGCAATCAACTGTGCAAAACATAGATTTGCCCGGAAAAGATATGCTCCAGTGAAGTGAGCTTCTCCGAGGTTAGCTTTAGAGAAATTAGCTGCATAGCAATGTGCTTCAATCAATTCGGCTTGAGTGAGATTAGCTTGACAGAGATTAGCACAGTTGAGGTTCGCGCCCATCGCATTAACTCCAGACATCACCGCACCGATTAAATTCGCATCACCGAAATCTGTTTCTTGGAGATTAGCAGCGGTGAGGTCAGCCCCAATTAAATTAGCACCGCTCAAATCAGATCCCCTGATGTCAGCCGCTTGCAGGTTGGTTCCCGTTAAATTAGCTTTAATTAAATTAGATTCCAGCAGTTGCGCTCCCGCAAGATTTGCTAAACTAAAATTAGATTCTGCCAGGTTTGCCGCAATTAATTTAGCCTTAAACAAATCTGTTTTAAAAAGGTTCGATCGCCAAAGATATGCACCTCTGAGATTTGCTTCCGCGAGGTTAGCTTCGCTGAGATCCGGTTCTATATTTGGGTTGAGACTTCTCCATTTAATCCAAGTGACTGCACCTTTTTTTAACAGCGCTAAATGCTGTGTATTTGCCATAATTGCATCTCCTTTAACGGCTATTCCTTGCGACCAAAAATTGCTGGATTTTCTCGACCCGTCACGCTTTCCACCGCCGCAATTGCTGCCTGGGAACCTGCTATAATATCTCGTTCTGCGCCGCCAAGGTAAAGCCGTCCGAAACTACCTACAGCCTGAACCTCTAAGATGTTAATAGAGGCGCCTTTTTCTGCTTCATTAGCTGCCAGCGCTGCATAGGCCGCCGGTTCTACTTCCAAGACGTAAAGCGTTTGTCCCGCCAGCAGCAACTGTCCGCGCCGGGTGCGGTTGATTAATTGTGTTTGGTGGGCATCAATATTGCGAATAATTTGACTGGAAATCACTCGCGGTTTGATACATTCTTCTCTGCGGACTCCGATGAATTCTAGAATTGCTTTGCCTGCTGCCCGCGTTTCCCCCTGCTGACTCGAGTGTACTTCCAGAAGACCGTACAAGCGCTCGACTATCTGCACCCCTGGGCGCACGGAGGCAGATTTGAGGGCGACATCGGTAATTCGGTTAATTTCGATACCGGGCGAGATTTCTATCCACAGCGACGCATCCCCTGGCAGCGGCAAGAATCCGGCGGCGACTGTGCCGATGTATGCTGCGTGCTGTGGCTGCAAGTTGTCTAGAAATACGTAGCTGCGTAACTCTATACCCAAAAGTTTTGATCTCCGTCGATCGAGTTCCAACACTTATCTGTGCAATATCTGAGTTTACCTTTTTTTGTAAACAACACCTTGTCTATTGTCGGGACTGCCGGAGTGCCTCATAACCGACTGAGGTGCCAGACCCCCTATGTCTAGTACCGGAGTGCCTCCGCGAGCAATATTTCATTTTGTGTGTCTGCTAAAAATTGGATATCAATCTGTAGTTATAGGTGGAACATAACCATCTTTACTGCTAGAGATGGATTTAACTTTAAAAGCCCATTGATATAGTTTTGATAGTTAAAGATTTTAGCCAACAGAGAGCATTTGAATTATGAAACGTTCTGATTTATCCAAAGCAATCGGTGCAGGTATTATAGCTGCTGGTTTAGCCCTAGCACCAGCTCATCTCCCTGCTTCAGCTCAGACAGATACAACGGGCGGTACTACTTCCGGTACTAACAGCACTACAACCACCACAACTCCTCGCTCCGATGTCTACAATGCTGAGACCGATCGCGATTTTGATTGGGGATGGTTGGGATTGCTAGGCTTGTCTGGTTTGTTGGGTTTGATTCCCCGCAAACGCGAAGAAAATGTCCGCTATACAACTACAACGAGTGATCGCGAGCCAGCCGTGCGAAGTGACTACCGCTAAGAATCGAGTCTTAGGGCTGTGGGCATTATGCAGGGACAGGATGTTTTAACCTGTCCGACTAGCACCAAAAATAATCAAAAAACCTCCATCTGTGAGGTTTTTTTGTTTGAGATGATGCGCGAGCAAACGACAATAAAATTGGTTACATCTGGGATGTTACACCATTTTCAATAAGCTTTTTATGAACAGGCAAGATGCCTGTTCCACAAAAAGTTAATTTTATTGTGCGCCATTGCTCCTAGCCAGTCAATAAAACGCTGATTGAAAAGGGTGCAATATCTCAGATATAAGCGGAATTGAGATTATTAACTTCTTCCTATCTTCTTCCCTTCCTCCTACCCTTCGGGAACGGCTTCGCCGACCGCGTTCTTTGGGTCTTCGCGGTTCATTAAATAAAGACTTTTCCGACACAAAAACACTTTAAATAAGGTTTTGGCCCGATCGATCGAGTACCTCCCAAATCGCCTGCACCAACTTGTCGGGATCTAAAGGCTTGGAAATGTGGCGCCAGAACCCCGCAGCCAGCGCCTGCTGATAGTCAATTTCTCCAGCATAAGCCGTGAGGGCGATCGCCGGAATCCGTCCCCCTTTGTCGGGCGCCAGAGCCCGAACCTGTCGCATCAACATATAACCGTCCGTGTCGGGCATTCCAATATCGCTCAACAGCAAATCCGGCACAGACTCAGTTAAAACCGCCAAGGCATCGGCCGCGTTAGCAACTGCTGTAACACTTGCCCCACACTCCTCAAGCAGAAAAACCACTAAATCTAGCGCATCGGCCTCATCATCCACCGCTAACACCTTGACACCGCTCAAATTGAAGGATTGATCGGGCGACGCAGTTCCCGCAGGACTTGTCTGAGACTGGATCGGCATCAGAGGTATCCTGACAGTCAAGGTTGCACCTTGTCCTTCGCCGGGACTGTCAGATTTCACTGTACCGCCGTGGAGTTCGACGAGATGGCGGACGATCGCCAATCCTAAACCCAATCCGCCAAACTTGCGCGTCATCGAGCTGTCAGCTTGCCGGAAGTAGTCGAATACATAGGGCAGAAAATCAGGTTCGATACCTTTTCCCGTATCAGTTACAGTAATTTGGGCCAAGGTGTCCACCCGATCGAGAACGACTTGGATTTTGCCCGACGGCGGGGTGAACTTGACGGCATTTGACAGCAAATTCCAGACTACCTGCTGAAGTCTGCCCGCATCGCCCAACACCGGGCCCAGATCCGGTGCAAATTGAGTGGTGATTTGAATCGACTTGACTTGGGCCGCCAGACGCACCGTTTCAATAGCAGCGCCGATGACCTCGGCTAAATCCACAGGTGCAATATTCAAGCTAACCTTGCCTTGCAGAATCCCCGACACGTCGAGCAAATCTTCGATAAGCTGGGTTTGCAGTTTGGCGTTGCGCTCGATCGTCTCTAAGGCATAACGCTGCTTTTGGGGTGTCAGAAGATTCGATTGCAGCAGCTTCGCCCAGCCCATAATCGGGTTTAAGGGAGTCCGCAATTCGTGAGACAAAACAGCCAAAAATTCGTCTTTGACGCGGTTAGCCTGTTCTGCTTCTTCCCGCGCTGCCTTTTCCCGCGCTAGAAGGAGTTCCCGTTCCGCTTCTGCAACTTTTTGATCGGTAATATCGGTGTTAGTGCCACACCAGCGCAGCACGTTGCCTTGATCGTCGCGAATCGGCACGGCGCACGAGAGAAACCAGCGGTACGATCCGTCTTTGCCACGCAAGGGGAAAGTATCTTCCCAGAGTTCGCCTGTTTCAATGCAGCGCCTAAATTTTTCCACAACGCCATCGAGGTGTTCCGGGTGGTGCACCTTTTGCCAGCCCCAGCCTAGCATTTCTTCTAGGGTGGTGCCTGTGTAGTCAAACCAGCGTTTGTTATACCAGAAAATCCCCCCAGCAGCATCTGTCATCCAAGCCAACTGAGCGATGTTGTCAGCTAGAGCGCGGAACCGAGCCTCGCTTTCGTGCAGCTCATGCAGAGCTCGCGCGTGCAGGATCACCGTCCAGAGGCGAGCCACCACTTCTTGCATCAGCCAAACTTCATCGGGCCGCCAGTGCCGCACCACCCTTGATGTCACCAGCAAAAGAGCCACCCAGCGCCCTTCCTGAAGGCAGGGAACATCGACCAAAGCGCGAATACAAACGGCACCGTAGTTATCGAATAAATGCGCTGTATGGGGGTAAGTAGCGATATCTGAGATGACAAGGGTTTGACCTGCCATAGACAGAGCTTTCAGTTCTGGCGTCTTAAAGTCTGAGATTTGATAGGTGCCGGCGGCGCTGGCAATGTCGGACTGGTGCCAGTCTTGGTGGACAATTGCCCGATCGGCTTCTACATCAATTTCGTGCCAGATGCAGCGATCGACCTTTAAATATTCTCCCAGACTGTTCATCGCTTCCGACAACATTTCTGCGGGGTTGAAGCGCTGCCGCAAGCGGGCTTCGAGATCAGAGAGAAACTGCTCGTTGAGTTGGGCTTGTTTGCGATCGTGAATATCGGTGTTTGTGCCGATCCACTCGACAATCTGGCCTCCTGCGTCGCGAATTGGCACGGCCCGGGACAAATGCCAGCGTTCCATTTGGTCTACTGCCCGCCGGAGGCGCAGCTCAACTTGATAAACTTCTCCTGTGATTAGACATTCTTCCCAACGGGCCCAAGATTCTGCCAAATCCGAGGGTGGGACTAGGGATTCCCAATTGCTTTGAACGGCTTCCTCGTAAGACATCCCCAGATATTCCAACCATTTTTGTTGATTGGTAAAGCGAATTTGTCCGCCGGAACTTACGTTCCAAATCAGGTGGGGCAGCGACTCAGCCAGGAAGCGGAAGCGGCGATCGCTTTCTGCTAAGCTTTCTTCGGCTCGTTTGCGATCGTCAATATCAATGCCGATACCAGCCCATTGCAACACCTTTCCCTTCCTGTCTTTGACTGGTACAAGTCGCGCTAGATGCCAGCGATAATTACCATCAAACCTGCGTACCCGACACTCGAATTCGTAGGCTTCCCCTGCTGCAATCGCAGGAGTGCGCGTGGCGACAACTGCTGGCAGATCATCAGGATGAAATAATTGCAGCACCGGCGCAAGCATCGGCAATTCTGGCATCATCCCGGTGTAGCTTTTCCAGTGTTGGTTGCAAAACTCTAACCTGCCGTCGGCGGTGTTGATCCACATTAATTCCGGGACACCATCGGCGAGGGTGCGATAGAGATTTTCGCTGTGCCGCAGTGCTTCTTCTATTTGCCGGCGCTCGGTTTTGTCCTGCATAATTTTTAGGAAACCTTGCACCTCGCCGTCTGCGTCGCGCAGGGGCATCACCAGCCCGCTGCCCCACAAGTGGCTGCCGTCTTTGCGGAGGTGCCAGCGCTCGTTTTCTCCTCTTCCCTGAGTCAGGGCGATGTGCATTTCTGCTTCCGGCATTCGGGCTGCTGAGTCTTCTGGAGTAAAGATGATGCGTCCGTGCTGCCCGACGATTTCAGTTTCGGAATAGCCCAGCAATCTCTGGGCCCCTGCGTTCCAACTGGTAACCTGTCCACCAATGTCGAGGGTGAAGATGGCGTAGTCTTTGGCGCTGTCGAGAATCAACTGCAGGTGGGTTTCACGATCGCACAGTGCTGCTTCTGCTTGTTTACGCTGGGTAATGTTGCTGGTGAAGCCGACTATTTTGGTTGCTTCACCTTGCTGGTTGCGGATCAAACAGCCGCGCTCCGAAACATCGATCCAGCGCCCGTCTTGGTGCTGGACTCGGTACTCGATTTCATAGCGATCCGGAATATTCAAGATTGATTGCCCCCCGGCTTGGATGCGTGCCAAATCGACAGGATGGATGCGTTCTCTCCACCACTCTGCTGTTGCCGGTGCATCCTCTGGGTAGACACCGACGATCGAGCACAGTCCCTCGGAACGGTAAACTGAGTTTGCTACCAAATCCCACTCAAACACCATCCCGTCGATCGCCCTTGTAGCTGATTGGAAACGGTTGTAGCTTTCTTGCAAGGCGAGTTCGGCCATTTTGCGAGCGGTAATTTCCTGTACCACCATATGAATTCCGACAATCTCTGGGCCCCTGTCTCTGAGCGGCCACCAATTCTGGAGCCAAGTGCGAACAACAGTGGGTTGATCCCTGGTTTCACCCGTGAGTTCAAAATTTCGGATCGGTTCTCCGGTGTCTAGAAGGTGGCCCAACAAAGGTTCGGCTGTGTCTGCCCAGTCGGGGACAATTTCGCGCAGGGTGCGGCCGATGTGCGCTTCGACGGCCAGGCCGTTCATTTGGGCAAACCGCTGGTTGATCCGCAGGAACCGCAAATCTGTGTCTAAAACGGCTAAACCCACGGGAGTTGTTTGGTAGAGCGACTCTATCTCTAGAAGTTGACGGCGCACGGTTTGTTCGCTTTCTTGTAGGGCGAGTTCGGCTTTTTTGCGATCGGTAGCATCAAATAATACTCCGATAAACCGCACTGCTTCGCCTGCCTCGTCGTAGAGATAGCGCCCGAACGCGCTCAACCAGCGGATTTCTCCGCTGTCGGCCCGGATGATGCGGTATTCGGGGGAGTAGAGCGATCGTGTTTGCCGAGCTGTTTCTATTTCCTGTAGGACTTGCTTTAAGTCGTCTGGATGCACGCTGTTTTCCCACACAACCGCGCTTGCTTCGCCGCCGGGTACCGGTTCGCAGCCCAAAATGCTGAAATGGGTCGCCGACCAAATTACTCGATTTGTTCGCACGTCTAAATCCCAGGTTGCCATGCCTGAGCCTTCGATGGCGACGCTCAAACGTTCTTCGCTTTGTTTCAAAGCAATTTCAGTTTGTTTGCGCTCGCTGATATCTGTCACGGAACCCACAGCCCGCAAGGGATTGCCTGACTCGTCCCAAATTGCTCGCCCTCTGGCTAAAACCCATTTGTAGCGCCCGTCCCCACAACGGATGCGGTACTCGCAGCAGTAATGTGAGGTTTCTCGATCCAAGTGCTGCTGCCAATTGCTTTGCATTATCTCCAAATCATCGGGATGAATGTAGCTCAAAAATTGGCTGAATTCCTTGACTTCTTCAGGCCGACGTTCCAAAATCTCTAAACAGCGATCGCTCAGGATCTGGCAATTGGTTTGCAGGTTGTGATCCCAAATGCCATCGTTGTTGCCCTGCAAGGCTAGCTGCCACCGTTCTTCGCTTTCTCGCAAAGCTTCTTTGGTTTGATTGGCGCGATCGATTTGTACGGCGGCAACGGCAAAGTCTGCTAGGACGATCGCGATCCGCAAGTCTTCGGCATCGAATTGGCGATCGGAATCGTGAGATACAATCCATATTGACCCCAGCGGTTGATTTTCTGCTTCCAGTGGCACGACTAACGCTTCGGCGATCGGCAATTCTAGCTGCTGTAAGTCGGTAAAATATTGTTCGGGAGCGAAGTAAAGCTGAGGAGTTTGGCGATCGATCGGGGGGCCAGACAAACGCAATTTGCGGGGTGTGTTTGTATTTTCTGCTGCTTCCCACGCGCCCGCCAATGCCTCCCACCGAAAGATTTGTTCGGAACGGGCATTTTCTTCTAGTAAGCATACTCCGACACTTCCTGCACCGCACAAATCTTTTGCGATCGCCACCAGTGTTTTGAGCAGCCTGTGGGGTGAGGTTGCCAATTGTCGAGCAAGCGTTTGCAGCGCTCGGTTTTCTGCTTTGTGATCGTGTGATCTAGGGATGCGGCGCGACAGTTCATCGGCGATCGGAATGTCGGTTAAATTAGTTTGTGGGGTTTGCCAAGCTTCCATCAATTAGTGGTCTCTATGTCTTTCTGTCTGAGCAGGCGAGCGTACATCAGCGCCCTCTTAAAGCATCTGCTATAAATTATAGCATCTACGGAGAGACAGCATTATTTCTCTACTAGCTATCTAGGGAATTTATTTTTAGTTTTCAGGTTAATTGATTGCCTTGCTTACTTTTACTATTGTCGCTACAATATGCACAATTTTATTCCAGAATCGCGCTTTTTTCCCTATCTAACTTGGACCGAAATTCAGTCTATGCTGGATAAGGAAAACACGGTGATAATTCAGCCGCTAGGTGCGATCGAACAGCACGGCCCCCATTTGCCTTTAATTGTAGATGCGGCAATTAGCACAGCGGTGGCAGGCAAAGCCCTGGCAAAGTTAGAGGCAAATATTCCCGCCTATGCTTTGCCACCTTTGTACTATGGCAAGTCGAACGAACACTGCCATTTTCCCGGTACAATTATGCTCAGTGCTCAGACTGTTTTAGCAGTAATCAGTGAAATTGCGGACAGTATTTATCAAGCTGGATTTAGAAAATTAGTGTTAATGAATGGTCACGGCGGACAGCCACAGGTAATGGAAATTGCGGCGCGGGATATTCATCAGAAATATCAGGATTTTTCTGTTTTTCCGCTGTTTGTTTGGGGCGTTCCGAATGTGGCTGCTGAATTATTAACTGCGAAGGAATTGGAGTTTGGAATTCACGCGGGCGATGCAGAAACGAGTTTGATGTTGTCAATTTTGCCCGAACAGGTGAAAATGGAACTGGCTGTTTGCGAATACCCGCAGGGTTTACCAACAGACAGTTTGCTGAGTATGGAAGGGAATTTGCCTTTTGCTTGGCTGACGCGAGAGTTGACTGAAAGCGGTGTGTTGGGCGATGCGACGGTGGCGACGAAAGAAAAGGGATCTCGTATTCTCGAATCTCTCTCTGACGGCTGGGCACAAGTTATCAAAGATGTTTACAAATTTCGCCAGCCGCGTAGTAATTAAAAATTAAGAATTAAAAACCAAAAATTGTTCTAATTCGTGTCAAAATGAGTCTAAGAAATTTTTTGAGTTGGAAAACTAACGATGAGTGTAAATTCTAAATTGCAGCGCGCATTTGAGCAAGGTCGCGCCCTGAAAATTATCAGCGGTTTAAATAATTTTGATGCCGCCAACGTTGCGGCTGTCGTCAAAGCAGCGGATCTCGGCGGTGCTTCCTTTGTCGATATTGCTGCCGATCGCGATTTGGTATTGATGGCAAAACAGTTGACAAATTTGCCAATTTGTGTATCTGCTGTGGAACCGGAAAAGTTTGTGCCTGCGGTAGAAGCTGGCGCTGATTTGATTGAAATTGGTAACTTTGATGCTTTCTACGCAGTAGGCCGCCGCTTTGAAGCTGAGGAAGTTTTGCAGTTGACTCGCGAAACTCGATCGCTGTTTCCCAACATCACTCTTTCTGTAACAGTTCCCCACATTTTGGCACTCGACAAACAAGTGCAGTTAGCAATTGAATTAGTCAAAGCTGGCGCTAACATCATCCAAACCGAAGGTGGCACCAGCGCTCAACCAATTCACGCCGGCACATTGGGATTAATTGAAAAAGCAGCGCCTACTTTGGCTGCCGCCTTTGAAATTTCCCGCGCCGTATCCGTCCCCGTACTCTGCGCTTCCGGTATCTCCAGTGTCACCGCACCCCTCGCTATTGGAGCCGGTGCTGCGGGTGTTGGTGTCGGTTCTGCTGTCAGCCAACTCAATAGCGAAGTGGCGATGATTGCGGCTGTTCGCAGTTTGGTTGAAGCTTTGGCTTTGGTTTCGCGATCGCACTTGTCGGCTTCCATTTAATTAAGAAGGAAGAAGGAAGTTCGGCAACGGATTCTGTAACGGATGTACCGGATGTCAGGGAGAAGGAAGAAGGAAGTTCGGCAACGGATTCTGTAACGGATGTCAGGAAGAAGGAAGAAGGAAGATTTTTTCCATCCCCACTCTCCCCTTCTCCCACTCTTCCTCTCTTCCCATCCCCCACTCTTTCACTTTTCCACTCTTCCTTAATAATTGATAAACCACACGGCATAATCATCTAATAACTGATTGTTGCGGGAAATTACATCAACTGACTCTAACTCGAATAAAGGCAACATAAACTTTTGGCGATCGCTGACGCGCTGCACTTCCACAAATATGCCTTCTTCCTGAACCACCAAATCCTCCAACCGACTAATTGTGAATCTATCAGTATAAGAAGGTTGAGTTTTTTTGAGCCGTGCATATTCTTTTTTGCTGCCGGAACCCATTGTATATTCTTCTTCCCATTCAAACTCTTCTATGCCAGTAACGTGGCAGGGAAGTTGAATATTTTGCTTGATGTACTCTAGATATTTGACTGTATTTTTTAGAGTACAATCAATATTTTTAGAACCCAAAATCTTACTGATTTTAGTTTCCAATTGCTTGTTATTAAATGGCATATTTTTATCGAGATGCGCTAACGTTTCTGGATCGAACCCCGCTCTCAATTCGGATAATTCCTCCAGCAGGCTCTGAAAGTCGTTGACCGGTTTCGGTCTTCTGCCTGCTACAATGGTTTCATCAAGCTGAACTGGAGGAAGTTCGGATTGTGAAGAAAGGGATTTGCTTTGCTTTGGGCGATCGTCCACTTTAGACTTGTTAACTTTAGACTTGTTAACTTTAGACTTGTTAACTTTAGGCTGGTTAAGTTTAGGCTTGTTAAATTTAGGCATCGCTCGGTCTCGCTGGATCGGTTTATCAATAAAGTATATCTTGGCAGAAGTACATTCGTGTCTGATAGGAGGAAGCTGTAATGCAACTACTGAAATCACCTGATGAATCGCCAGTCTATCAAGGACAATTCGGCGAATTTACGATTACTCAAAACGATCGCACGGGAGTGTTGATTTACCGCGCTGGATTGGGGGTGGCGGCGCTGTGTTTTGCGATCGGCACTACTCTGGTGCTACAACAGGGCGACAACCCGATGGCAATCCAAGCTGTAACGCCTGTTTTTGCTTGTTTCTGGATAGCTTTAGGCGTCAGCTTGGCAACTATTCACATTTACATGATTGCGCTGCACCGAACACTACAGGCGTTTTGGGCGATCGGCGGCGCGGCAGCATTGTTTGTGGCCCTACAAAGCAGCCAACCTCTAGCTTTAGCAGTGTACGAACATCCCGCCACTTTGTGGGGAATTGGCTTTACTTTTGCTGCCTTAAATGGCATTTATTTTAAGGAAGCATTCTGCTTTAATCGCCTCGAAACTAAGTTTTTGACTCCGGGAGTTCCTTTGTTAATTTTAGGACATATTTTTGGATTTTTGTCAGCCGAAAATGAACAATTTTTGCTGGCAGTTTGGGCGGCTTTGTTTATTATCTTTGCTGTACGCAAGTTTTTTCAACCGATGCCGCAGGATATTGGGGATAAAAGCGTTTTTGAGTATCTTAAACACCAATAATTTGGGAATGGGGCATTGGGAATGGGGCATTGGGCATTGGGAAATTATATCACTTTCTCACTATTTCCCTCTTCCCCAGTCTCGCCGAATCTGCCTCCATACCTGAAAACATCTAGATCGAGTTAAAATGAGAATTCGTCTAATCCGTCGTCGAGAAATGTGGGTAATTACCAGGGAAGGTTGGGTAATTGCAAGCACGGGATTGATAATTTTAATGCTCTTAATTCTCACAAATATCCATCCGTTTTTGGCTGTAAATGCGCCGATTAAAGCAGATATCTTGGTTGTCGAAGGGTGGTTGCCGGATTATGCGATCGAAAGTGCGATCGCAGAATTCAAAAAAGGCGAATACCGCCAATTAATTACCACAGGAGTTCCTTTAAGTAAAGGCTTCTATCTTGCTGAATATAAAAATTATGCCGAACTAACTGCCGCGACTTTTATTGCGCTAGGATTTGATACAAACCAAGTAGTAGCAGTACCAGCAGCGAGTGTTGTCAAACACCGCACTGCTGCTTCGGCGATCGCACTTCGCGATTGGCTGGCTGCTTCTGCCATAAAAGTTGAATCAATTAATCTTTATTCTTTTGGCCCTCACGCCCGCAGAAGTTGGATTGTTTTCAAAGAAGTCCTGAATCCTGAAATTAAAGTCGGGATTATAGCTGCTGAATCGCAAGATTACAACCCACAAGAATGGTGGAAATCGAGCGAAGGTTTTCGGACTGTGATCGGAGAAATTATTGCTTATATTTACGCCCGTTTCGTTGACTGGAAAACCTAGCCAGTAATTGTCAACTTCCCTCTTAATTCTCTTCGCTTTATTAGCGCCTTCGCGGTTCGTAAAAAAATATTTATATAGCAATTATTGTAGGAATCGTAATTTTTTTACCCCACCCCAACCCTCCCCTTACCAAGGGGAGGGAGTAAGAAATTAACAAATGATTTAGGATTGCTATATATTAAACAACAAATGATAAAATTATTCTCAGATAAGTTGAGGGTAACTCGTTGCTAGAAGAACGCGCTTACTGGTTGGCATGGTCGCAAATTAACGGTATCGGGCCGATTTTGTTGCAGAGATTGCACCAAAATTTCAAGAGTTTGGCAGAAGCTTGGACTGCAAAACCAGTAGATTTAATGCGAATCGAAGGGTTCGGCAAGCAGATAATTGAAACCATTGTGCAAGAACGAACAAAACTTAATCCTGAAGAATTTATCGAAAAACATCTTATAAAAAATCCCTGTTTTTGGACGCCCGCCGATCCAGATTATCCCCGCTTATTATTGGAAATTCCCAATCCGCCACCAGTGTTGTATTATCGCGGTTTAGTTGATGTAAAAGAGAATCAAGGAATTACACCGACAGTGGCAATGGTTGGTACTCGCAGCCCTACGGAATACGGCAGAAGGTGGACTCGCAAAATTAGTACGGCTTTGGCTAGAAGCGGTTTTACTGTGGTTTCGGGATTGGCGGCGGGCATTGATACAGAGGCTCATACAGGCTGTTTGGATGCGGGAGGAAGGACTTTCGCAGTAGTGGGGACGGGAGTAGATATTGTATATCCTAAACAAAATGAGAGGTTGTGCGATCGCATTTTACAGCAGGGATTGGTAATTAGTGAATATCCGGCGGGGACTCAACCGAATAGAACTAATTTTCCGCGCCGAAATCGCATAATTGCTGGCTTAAGTCGCGCTACAATAGTGATAGAAGCTCCGCATAAATCTGGTGCTTTAATTACTGCTTATCAAGCGAATGATTTTTGTCGGGATGTGTACGTTTTGACAGCAAGATTGGATGATGAGCGTTCCTTTGGGTGTTTGGAGTTGCTGAGTAAAGGTGCTCATCCGATTCTGCCGAGTAGCGATCGACTCTTAAGCGAAGACAGGCTGTTGGAAATGCTCGGAGCTATGCCAAAATTGGATAGAGCCGAGCAGTTGTCGCTATTTCCCCCAAATCCGACGGTTGAGAAGCAAGGGCCGCCGTTGGAGCCGGAATTGGCTAAGGTGTTAAGTGCGATCGAATCTGGGCCGATTTCTTTTGATACAATTGTCGAAGTGTCTGGATTAGAAGCAGGAACAGTTTCTAGTATACTTTTGCAGTTGGAATTGTTGGGATTAGTTTCGCAGTTACCAGGAATGCGATATCAGCGATGCTGATGTGAAAGAAAACTGGGCGGTTGAAACCGCGTCTACACGGACAAAATCCGCCTGCGCGGATTGAAGAGAAGACGCTGTATTTTTCATTGTTGTTTAAGTTTCGATCCCCCTAAATCCCCCTTAATAAGGGGGACATTGAATACTCTTGTCCCCCCCTTATTAAGGGGGGCTAGGGGGGATCGAGCGAACTATTAGAACAATTGCTTGACCCGAAATCGCTCTTAAATCAATCCGAAATTAACCGCACTAATACTGCTAGCAGAAACACCACCCAGAGAAGCTAAAACTTCCCCTGTTTGTGCCAACCGGATTAAAGTTGCACCGCTATCTTGAGCAATCGCCAATTGCGAGAAACTTAACCCATTACCCAATACTAACAAATCTTTACCGACTTCAAAATCAGTAATCGTATCAGTACCGGAATTGGTAGAGAGTAGGAATTTATCTACTCCCATTCCTCCTACCAAGGTATCAATTCCTAAACCGCCATTGAGTAAATCATCTCCCTTACCTCCGTAAAGAATATCATTACCATCATCGCCGTTCAAAATGTCAGCACCACGGTTGCCAAACAAGACATCATCACCGCTACTTCCCAGGATTGTATCGCTACCTTTGCCACCGAAAATAGTGTCATTCCCCAGAACTCCATCGAGGGAATCATTGCCCCTCATGCCCATCAACACATTATTCCCGCTGTCGCCCGTCAGGATATCGTCTCCATTTGTACCGAGAATTGCATTCGGGGAATTGCTGCCCAAATCAGCATCGCCGCTGACAACAGGAGTTGCAATCCCAGTCGGCAACACTACAGCTTCAATTCTGCTATCTAAAGCAGTACCAGTGTTGTCAGCAACTAGCTGGGAAATAGGTTTATTTCCTGAACCAACAGCTTTGAAGTCTTGAGTGGTTGGGCCCAAGGCTACTTGTTGGAGGCGGGCAAGTGATTCAGGAATTGATGTTGCTGTTGGGTTGGAGACAGCGGCATCAATGCGCTGATTGGCTGTTGCCATTACTGTCGCGGATTGCGATGTAATTTGGCTGATTTGTTGACTGTTGAAACTGGGGTCTATTTGCTGGATTTTCGCGGCTGCTTGCTGAATGATTGGTTCTAAGGCTGCTGCATTGCTGAGGTTTAAGACTGTACCGGATTGAATTTGAGCCGTGATTGAACTGACAACAGCTTTGACAATATCGGTATTGACTGCACTGGATGCACCGTCAATCAAACCGCTGGTTTGAGTGATGAAGTTTTGGACTTTCACCATTGCGGCTAAGACTTCGACTCCGCCCGGTTGATTGTTGTTAGTCGCTAAGATTGGATCGAAGCTAGTTAGGTCAACATCAGCGGGGAGAGAAAGGGCGGCTTTGACTAAAGATTGGGCTTCTTCTGGTTCAATTCCTTTGTCGATTAAGTCGGCGACTAAGCTGGTTAGGAGGGTGACTACACTCGCATCTGGTGGTGCGGTGACTGGTGTTTCTAGGGGTAAGCCGGTGGCGGTGTCAATGCCTCCTATGGCTACTAGATTGCCTTCTGATGGGTCGATTTCTCCGTTGTTGTTGGTGTCGAATGTCTCGAAGGGGATGTTGAGATTGAATTTACCGCCTGTGTCGGTTGTGGTGGATGGTTCATTGGTGTCTTTGACGCCGTTTTTGTTGGCATCTAAGAACACAGTTGCACCGGAGATATAACCATCAATCACCCAGCGTCCATCTGCTGTCGTTGTTACCTTGAAAGTCTGTTCGCTACGGCCACCGAAAGAGTCTGTAGCTATTAACTTCGCCTCGAAGGGTTGCGAACCGCTTGGGGGAGTTCCGGTGAATGTGATGGTGTTTTCCCAAGGGTTGAATTGAAGTCCTAGCCAATTAGTGTTTGAGCCACTAAATTCTAAAGGACTGCCATCAGGTAGAGTTAACTGGTAATTAATCTGGTCGCCATCGGGGTCAGTGTATACATCTTTGATGGCTTGGTTAAACTCACTGTACCGAGAGCCCAGGTTAATTTGCTTTTCTGGAGGACTGTTCTCAATTCTAAAAGTGCCTCCTCCGGCAAAGAGCGAACCTTCCCAAGCAGTATCAATTGCTTGCACGCCCCAGTTATATTCTCCGCGAGGCAAGTCTTTCAGTTGCCAGCGGGTGTTTTGACTGACATTCCCCAAACCTACGAGTTGCCGAGTTCCATCGATATTCCAAGACATCGGGGAAAGAATATCCTTGCCATCCGATCCCGTAACTCGCAGGTTGTAGCTTAAACCGAGATCTGGAGTTTCCTCGTCTGTCCCTCGGTTCCACTTGAAGGTAACATCTCGACCGGAAACTTCAGCCGGTAGTAGTGCGGGTGGACTGGGAGGAGTGTTCGCGATCGCAGTGTTATTGCGGAAGACTTTGGTAAAGAAGTCGTTTTCGTTTATGAACCCGTAGGGGTTGTTTGTTGAAGAACCCGTGAGCAGGATATCCAATTTACCATCCTTGTCGTAGTCTCCCCAAGCAGGGTAGGAGTCGAACTTATTACCAGGCTCTGCGCCACTATCGATTTGTACGCCACTGTCGGTAAAGCCATTGCCGGTGTTTTGATAGTAGATTTTGGTGACGCTTGTTCCTAAACTTTGGGGGTTTTCCTGCTTCCAACCAGTGACCAGGATATCCAATTTGCCGTTATTGTCGTAATCTCCCCAAGCAGCTTTAGCTTGACTCAAACCAGGTATCTGTGCACCTATGTCTTCAAAGCTGGCTGACCCATTTTCACTGGTTGTGTTGCGGTAGACTTTGGTGAAAAGCTGGCCTGAACCATTCGCGCCCTCGATCGCCCCCGTGAGCAAAATATCAAGTTTCCCGTCGTTGTCGTAGTCTCCCCAGGCCATATCATAAACATTGGCGCCAAAGCGAGGGAATTCTGAACCTAAACCAGGCAATGATACGTTTGTGTCTTTAAAAACGCCATCGCCCAAGTTGCGGTAGAGTTTGGCTTTTTGCCTTGGCCCCCCTGATTGAGTCTGCTGTGACTCCCTTACCTTGATGAGAATATCGAGTTTGCCATCATTGTCAAAATCCGCCCAAACCCCTGAACTGGTAGCACCAGCTATTTCGCTAGTAGAAAATAGCGGTTCGCCAGTATCGAGACGTGCTTCGCTGTCTTTAAAGCGGTCTTGAGCGATCGCACCTGTGTTGCGATAGAGCGTGGTGACGATCGGGTATTCCGGGTAAGAGCCTTGTGTATTGAGCAACAAATCGGGACGCCCGTCATTGTTGTAATCTGACCAACTCGAGCTAAAAATTGTAGAGGGGAGCTTGTCACGTAGAACTGTTTCCAACTTAAAGTCCGCATTACTGTAAGTGTTATTAGGAACGTTGCGGTAGATTTCGTACCTGAGAGTGTTGTTGCTATCGAGATTGGTGTTGGTCAGCGTGGCATCCAGTCGCCCGTCATTGTTAAAATCTCCCCAGATTGGGTTATAACCTGGCAAGTCGGCTTCGCTAAAGCCAACTTCGCTCAATCTTTGACCGGTGTTGTCGTAGATTCCAGTGTTGTAGTAGGTTCGGTTGTTTCCGAGGATATCCAGTTTGCCGTCATTGTTGTAGTCTCCCCAGATAGCTGAATACAAACCAGATATCGGAACGTTCGTGTCGGTAAAAACTGAAATTTGGTTGAGGGCTTTCCGGAGATTCAAGCGTCCGCCACTGACCGTTGTCCCTTGCAGAGAAGGAAGTGGGTCAGTAGTTGTCATTAAGATGTTTTTTAGCTCCGTGACTGTCAGGCTGGGGTTCTGAGCTAAAAGCAGAGCCGCTGCACCTGCCACATGAGGGGCTGCTTGAGAGGTGCCTGCACCCCAGCCATACTGATTATTAGGGAGTGTGCTGCGGATGTCACGCTGATCGCGTGGAAAAACCGCAGCAGTTCCGCCTGGAGCACCTAGGTCTACTGTATTTTTTCCATAATTCGAGAACCAGGATAGCTGGTCTACGTAATTCGTGGCAGCTACCGAGATGACATTAGGGAGGTCGTAGTTAGCAGGGTAAGACGGCTCACTGTCGTTGTCTGAACTGTCATTACCCGCTGCTGCTATAAACAAAACGCCCTTCTTGTTGGCGTCGCCGATCGCATCTTTCTCAGCTTGGGAGAACCCGCCACCACCAAAGCTGGCATTAATCACCTTTGCCCCATTTTTTGTGGCGTAGTCAACTGCTTGGATTACATCGCTAGTCGACCCCCTTCCCTGAAAGTCGAGAAACTTTAATGGCATGATGCTAACATTGGGGCTCACCCCCACTACACCGATGTTGTTGTTGCCAGCAGCTCCGATTGTTCCCGCCACGTGGGTACCATGACCATTGTCATCCATCGGGTCTGGGTCTTTGTTAGTAAAGTCATAACCGCGCACATCATCAATGTAGCCGTTGCCATCATCATCTTCGTTTTTTATGCCTGCTATTTCTACTGAGTTCGTCCACATATTAGCAGCAAGGTCTTGGTGATCGTAGTCCACACCCGTGTCAATGACCGCCACTACTACATTTTTGCTACCCCTTTGAATATCCCAAGCTTCCGGTGCATCAATATCGGCATCTGGCGTCCCACCAGTCTGTCCAGCATTATTCAAACCCCAGAGTTGATCGAATTGTGGATCGTTGGGTACTGAGTTGATAGAGAGCAAATAGTTGAGTTCAACGGTCTCGACCCTGGGATCTTGAGCTAAGCTGGTTTGAGTCGCTAGCAAATCTGCATTTGGAGCCAACTTTACTAATCGCCATTGCTCCAATTCACCTGGCTCCACTGCTGAATTGATCTGTACGCTTGGCGGCACTAAGTCTTCGATTGCGATCGCGCCATTAATTTGAAAAACACTCTGGATGGCAACATCGTTTACATTACGTCTCAACTTAACTAGAAGCTCACCTGGCTTATATTCCACCCCAGTTGAGGGATCGACTGCGACTCGCGCATTGCTAGCAGTCTCGTTACCCCTGTTAACAACAGTGGCATCCGGTGCATCGAGACCGTTGTAGTTACTATCGGCACTCACAGCAGGGGCAGTCACAATCTGATAAGTCTTATCGCCGTCAAATACTCGATCGTTGACACCCGTTACCGTAACCGGCCGCCACTGATTCCAATTAGCAGAATTGAAGGTAATTGATTCCGTTGAAATTACTCCCTCTGCCTCATTGCTGCTACGCAAACCAATCGTTACATCCGCAGTCGGTTGGCGGTTGAGTTTGATGGTGAATTGGTCTGTGCCACCTGCTTCTGTAGTTACTAATCCCGATGCCGGACTAATAACAATGCCGGGACTTCCAAGTATCGGCGTCGGTGTAACTGGAGTTGGCGTCGGTGTAACTGGAGTTGGCGTCGGTGTAACTGGAGTTGGCGTCGGTGTAACTGGAGTTGGCGTCGGTGTAACTGG
>NZ_JAUBOS010000033.1:0-41458 GCF_036700365.1 Microcoleus sp. w2-18bC1 | reverse complement strand
AACTGGAGTTGGCGTCGGTGTAACTGGAGTTGGCGTCGGTGTAACTGGAGTTGGCGTCGGTGTAACTGGCGTTGGCGTCGGTGTAACTGGCGTTGGCGTCGGTGTAACTGGCGTTGGCGTCGGTGCAACTGGAGTTGGCGTCGGTGTAACTGGAGTTGGCGTCGGTGTAACTGGAGTTGGCGTCGGTGTAACTGGCGTTGGCGTCGGTGTAACTGGCGTTGGCGTCGGTGTAACTGGAGTTGGCGTCGGTGTAACTGGAGTTGGCGTCGGTGCAGTGTCGTTATCAGTAATCGCCACTGTCACGCCCGGAATCGCGATCGCACTATACTTACTATCAGCACTCGCAGCCGTATGAGAAATACTGCCTGTATGATTTCCTTCAACAACCGCATCGTCGTTAGCGGTGACAGTGACAGTTTTGGCAACATTCCAGTTAGTGCTGTCAAAGGTAATTGTCCCGATCGCATTTATTTCACTTCCGGCATTAAAGTTAATGGTAACAGGAGCGATCGGCTCCGACGTTAACTTAAGCTCATAACTGCCATTCGCCCCGCCTTCTGTAGCAGTTGTGCTCGTAGGTGTAATGCTGACACCTGCTGTGTCGTTGTCGGTAATCGCTACATTGACATCCTGAATTGTTGTGCCGTTATACTTAGTGTCGGTACTGGTAACAGTGTGAGCTATCGTGCCGCTGTGCGTACCTTCGGCTTTGCTATCGTCGGTAGCGGTGACTGTGACCGTTTTGGTAACATTCCAATTCGTGCTGTCAAAGGTAACAGGCGCGATCGCATTTATTTCACTTCCGGCATTAAAGTTAATGGTAACAGGGGCCATCGGCTGCGATGTTAATTTGATGTCATAACTGCCCGCCGCGCCGCCTTCTGTAGCAGTTGTTGCTGTGGGAGTAATAGAAATACCAGCGGTATCATCGTCTTTATTGCTAAGGCTAACATCCGCTGCATCTAGCTTATAATTCGGATCGTCGCTAACAGCAAGCGCTGTGACAATTTTGTAGTCAATATTGCCGTCAACAATGCCATCGTTAACCCCTGTTACTGTTACTGGTTGTGCTGTATTCCAGTTAGCCGAAGTGAAAGTTATGCTAGCAGGGGAAACAGTTCCCTCCGCAACCTTATCACTGCTCAAACCGATAGTCACATCAGCAGTCGGCTGAGTATTCAAAACCACAGTAAAGTTAGCCTTGGTGCCATCTTCACCAGTAGTTAATCCCGCCGTCGGATTCACCGTAATTCCCGGAGTTTCATTGTCACTGTTGGTGACGGTGACATCTTCAGGATCGAGGTTATTGTAATTAACATCGGTACTCACAGCAGCAGCCGTGACAATTTTGTATGCTAGAGGGCCATCAGCTACTAAATCGTCAACACCACTCACTGTTATTGTTTGCGGTTGAGCGTAGTTAGCAGGAGTGAAAGTTAAGCTATTAGTTGAAACTGTTCCTTCGGCAACATTGGAACTGCTCAAACCGATGGTAACGTCAGCAGTGGGTTGAGAGTTGAGTTTGACTGTAAATTCTGCCTTGCCACCAACTTCACTTGTAGTTAATGCTGTTGGGTTAATAGTAAAGCCAGCTTTGTCATCATTAGTAATAGTTGTGGTAGCGGTAGCAGTGGTAATTGTCGGTGTTACGCCCGGGCCTGTGGGATTTGAAAGGGTGACGGCTATGGTTTCGTCGGGTTCACCTTGGGAGTCGCCTAATACATCCAGAGTAATAGTTTTGGATGTTTCATCGGGGGCAAAATTAATTGTGCCAGTAGCAGCAGTTGCGCCTGAAGTGCCGCCGATGTTGTTGTAATCGCTGACGTTTGTAGCTGTTCCGGCGATCGTATAATTGACGCTACTTGCCCCGCCTGTGTTGCCGCTGCGAGTGGCGGTGAAAGTCAGAGGTTTTGTGCCAGTGTTGCCTTCAGGAATGCTGGGAGTACCGGCGGCAATGGCATAAGAAACTGTACCGTTGGCTGCAATAGTTAATGTTGTTTGTTTGGTTGTACCGGCAATGCCTCCGGTGATTGTGCCAAAGTTGAAAATTCCGGTTTCGGCGTTTTCAGCTATGTTGTCAGGTTTGATAGTAACTGCAACATTCTGGGTGAGTGCCGCACCTGTTGTACCTGCGGGGAATGTAATCGAGGTAGGTGAAAAAGTGTAGTCTGAATTAGGGGTGGCTGTGCTACTGGGGTCGATGACAATTGGTACAGTTACATCGGCAAAGGGTGTGCCGCCGCTGATGGTGACAGGAACATTAACTACTGTATCTGTTGTTCCTTCTGTACCAGGGTAGGTTGCCGCACCAAAATTAACTGTATTTGGTGTATTCAGAAAAACAGAAACGTTATTTGAAGAAAAGTTTGTCACCGCTAAATCTGGCAAACCGTCCCCGTTCAAATCTTTCGCAGTAACAGCACTAAGAGTCAAACCCACATCTAAATCCACAGTCTGGGTAAATGTGCCGTTGCCATTTCCCAACAGAGTTGAAACCTTGCCATTTTGCAGGACAGCCAAGTCTTGCTTGGAGTCACCGTTGAGATCCGCAACGGTGACAGAAGAGGGACTCGAACCCACGGGAATTTCCGTAGTAGTAAAGCCCCCACTACCATTTCCCAGCAGAATAGAGATGCTTTGAGACTCGAAATTCGTCACAGCCAAGTCGGGAAAGGAGTCATTGTTAAACTTACCCACAGCCATAGAATATGGCCGCGACCCCACTGTAATATTATTGGCAGCGCCAAAACTCCCACTGCCATTCCCCAGCAGAATTGAAACGCTGTTAGAACTACTAGGTTGAGTGCTCGTCACAGCCAAGTCCTTTATGCCGTTGCCATCAAAGTCATCAACGGCTATAGATTCAGGTAATTTTACTACCAAAAAGTTTTGAGGAGGTGCAAAAGTGCCATCAATATTCTGCAATAGAATTGAGACGATACCATTAGTATTGGTGGAACCCGTGGCGCGATAACTAGCTAAAGCTAAGTCTGTCCGGCCGTCACCGTTAAAATCTTCCGCAGCAATGTATTGAGCGGAAATCAGCGAGTCGAAAGATAGATTGACGGGAACCCCCAAACCACTGCTACTCCCAAAAAATATTGATAGAGAACCACCGCCATTGTCTACAACCAAGTCGTCATAGATATCTGTATTAAATTTAGCGACAGCGAGGGCTTTTTTTCCCTGTGGCAACAGAGTAGAGGTGCCAAAGCTACCCGTGCCATTTCCTAACAGAATTGATGTGCCAGGGCCGCTGCCGCCGCTGTTGGAAACGTTACTGTTCGCCACAGCTAAGTCTTTTTTTCCGTCGGCGTTAAAATCACCGGCATCCACAAAGACAGGATCTGAACCTACGGGAAAATTAGTCGCAGTACCAAAACTATTCAAAACGTACTCGTAACCCGCTAACACTTCGGCTTCAAATACCAGCGGCGTTTCAATTTTCCCGGTTTTGACTTCCAGTTCCCAGTCGCCGCCCTTTGCTACACTTCCGGTGAGGTGTTGGGAAGCCGCAACCGACGCCCCGGTTAACTCACTCAGGCGTTTGACAAATGCTTTACCTGTCTCGCCTGCTGCTACACAGCACCCGTAGAGGAGGATATTAGGTCGATTTTTGCCCAGTGAGTCGGTTTGTGGCGAAAACCATTGCTGTAGAGAATCCCGATCGCACTCTATATCATCTAAACTCAAGCTACCGTCGCCCAATTGCAAGCTACCCGGAGCACCGTGAGAAACGATGTGAATGCTGTCAATATTGGTACGAAGAGCTAAAATTTGAGTAATTTGGTCGATCGCATCTTTATTCCCATCCACAACGACTACTTCCGTACCCGGTTTTACCCCAGCGACTAAACTTTGATAATTTTCAACTTGAGTGTCGATAAAGGCGATCGAACTTGGAGAAACTTGATTATTGAAATTTGGCATATTGCACCTACTAATAGCTAAAAAAAGACAATAATTCCCCTGTTTCGCGACTTGCGTCCGAAACACTTTCTGAATGTTGTAGTAACAATAACTGTTTTTTCTAAAAATCTATATAAAGTTTTCTTTATAAACAGTTTTTTAATTAAAGTTTTGATAAAGATGGGGAAATTTATTAAGTAATATTACGGATGAGCCAGCGCGAGGTGGATGAAGTAACACAAAAGCACTTTAATTGCAAGTGTAATGAGACTCAAATATTAAGATCGGGATTTTTGATAGATATCTGCGATGTAATTGAGCCGCTTTTTTCAAGCCCTGGAGGACTTTCGGGCAAGGATGGGGGCGGGTTTACGAGATAATTGCCTAATACCAATTATCTCGTAAACCCGCCCCTAAAACTTATTCTTGACCATCTTTACGGGCGATTCCCTACGAGATAGCTTCGCACGCGCGGACTTACTTCAAACTCGCATCTATCCGTGCTAAAATCCCCTCAGCTTCCCCACACAAAGCAGCGTGACAACAGCCGTTACTCGCCAACAATCCCCCCCACTGACTGACATCTCCCCGGTTATATTGCAAAGTAGAACCGTCAAAACGAGTAAATTGACCGCCCGCTTCAGTCAAAATTAATTCGGGCGCCGCTAAATCCCAATCTTTAGGCGCAGACTTTCCCGAAAGCGCAATATAAACATCAGCCTTTTGTTCTACAATTGTCGCAATTTTACAGCCTATACTACCGACAGCCAGTTGATTTTGACAAGGCAGTTTTTGTAACAATTGATTAAAGCGATCGCCCCGGTGACTGCGGCTGGTTACTATAGATAAATCTGCCACTATATTTCGCGCCGAAACTTGCAATTTGACCGCAGAAGCGTCCCGACTTTCCATAAAAGCGCCCGCCTCGCGGATTGCGTAATAAATCTTTTGCTGTTCGGGCCAAGCCACAACTGCTAATACCGGTCTTCCCTCGAACGCTAAAGCAATGTGAACGGCAAATTCCCCTGTCCTGTCAATAAAATCTCGCGTTCCATCCAAAGGGTCAATAATCCAAACCCAACTTTGAGGTAAGGGAATTTGACCGTTTTTTTCTAAATAAGATTTGTAAGTTTCTTCGCTGAGATAGCCAAATTCTGCATTCCCTAAAGCCGACTGCAATTCGTCGAGAATGTAAGAATTGACAGCGACATCGGCAGCGGTGATGGGGCCATCTTTTTTCTCCTGGATGTCGAGGTTAGGAGTGTGGCAATCCTGGCGATAATAGGATTGTAGGATATCTGATGCACTCCAGGCGATCGATCGGGCAATTTCGCTGATTTCTTCGAGAGTTTTCATGAATTTCTTTTTTGTGAACCGCAGATGAACGCCGATTAACGCAGATTTCTGTAGAGGCGGTACCCCTGTGTCCGCCCCGGGGAACCATACATTAGCAATTACCAATTAATATGAGGATATTTCCATTCATAATAATTGGGAAACACAAAATTAGTAAAAGAAACCGAAATACTAACCTCCAATGATTTTACATGATGCCACCAACCGACAGGAATAAAGATAGCTTCTCCCGGTTCCAAAATCACTTCAATAATTTTCGCATCTCTGTAAAGCGGGTATTTGTCATAATCGGGATTTTCTCCGTCCACCTTGCTGAAAACCCCGACGTGATTATAAAGCAGAGGTGTTTGTTGCGGAGAAATCAATTTAATTAGTTTGCGACCAGACACTTGAGCTAAAATTAAATTAACTGGGTCATGGTGCAGCGGTGTAATCGTGCCTTTCGGCCCAAACCAAAAGAAAACTCTGCCTTTTGTATCCGTTGGATTTAGGTATTCTGGGAAAATTTCAATGTCGTTAAATAGGGGTTTAAATTCCTCTCTTTCCAGAGTTTGGTTGTTAGCCACCATGTAGTAGTCGTTGCTAGGCCCACCTTTGACCACCATGTCTACATATTTGCGGAACAAAACAATTTTTTTGTGATTTTCTATCTTAATTTCGTAATTCGGGTCAGAGTTGCGGTTGGCTTGAATTTGTACCTCTGCATCGCCGTATTTTTGCTGCAAATACTCCGGCGTCCACAACTGCAACGCTTTCCAGTTGTGCATAATATTGGTAATAATTACTGGAGTATTTTTGGCGTAGTAATTTTCGAGAAAATACTCTCTAGAAAGGCTGCTTTTGCGTTCGATTGTGCCAAACTTGGAAGACAATGCAGCTAATTGATTGCTAATCCTGAGATGCGATTCTAATTTCTGCAATAACTGCACGTACTGACTACCTGCTTGAAAGTAGGGATGAGATGATATTTCCCTAACTTCTGCGGTGGCTGTTTCCGCATCTAGGCCGGTACTTATTAAGGCTTGAATGATTTCTGCGTCGGGTTGATTTAATAATTTGTTGGCCGCCACCCACTGTTTCATATTGTCGGGGACTTCTTGTTTGCTTGGGGTGAGTAGATTGGGCAAGTTTTGTGTCAGCCATTCTAGGTTAACTTGCTGTTGTTCTGTGAGGGTAATCCGCAAAGGGGGAAGGGTGATAGTTAGGGGTTGGGTGTCAGCCATGATTCGGGTATGTTGTTTTGGGAGTGTTTTGTGTGACTTTAACTTGTCTTACTAATATAGCAATTTGGTTAACGAACCGCGAAGGCGCAAAGGGCGCGAAGGAAGAGAAGAGAGAAGTTCACAAATTTTGTCGAGGTTGCTGTCAGGATTTTAACTTAATAGGTGTTGCTAGTTCAACTTTTCTAGCTGGGAGGGGTTTTCCCCGGATACTTTGATTAATTTTTAATTAAAATTAACCCTTATTCATCCAGGCGCGGGTTCCGAAGTTTTTGCAGGAATCGGAAGCGATTTTAGCTGCTGCAGTGAGAGTATCTGTAAAGTTGTTATTTTGCAAAATGTAGTGACAGAAAGCGCCGTGAAAGATGTCGCCTGCGCCTAAAGTGTCTGTGGCTTGAATTTGAGGTACTTGTATCGTGCCGTAACTGCCATTGCTGAGGTATAAAATTGATTTTTCGCCGCGCGTGATGGCAATATGGGAAATTCCGGCTGCTGACAGGTAAGCAAAGACTTGTTCTGAATTGTCGCAGTTGGGCGGATGAAAATTCTCGGAACATACAGCCCATTCAACGAAAGGCAATATTTCCTCTAATCCGGGTTTCCAACTGCCACCGTCGAGGACAATGGGAATGTTTTTCGAGTGGGCAAGTTGAGCAATTTCTTGGCTGGCTGCGATTTGATGTCCGTCAAGCAGTACCATACTAACTGATGTTAAAATATCCTGGTTAATTGTTTGACTGTCAACTTGCGATTTCGTAGCATTGATGGAAATTACCGATCGATCGCCCGTTGCTTCAGTTACAATAATCGAGGAAACTGGCGGCGAGTGCGATCGCCCAGGTTCCAAATCAATTATCCTGACATTATACTCCGCTAAGTCTGCACGAATTAATTGGGCGATCGCGTGAGTGCCCAAAGCCCCAGCCCATGCCGCCGCATTCCCCAAATAGCTAAAAGTGACCGCAGCATTGGCCGCCGGCCCGCCCGCAGCAATGGTACAATCAGAAGCAACAACTTTCTGATTTTCACCTGGAGGCTTCCCGGCTAAATAAATTAAATCTAACGTCGCCAATCCCAAAAACAATCCTGTTTTCATATCTTCTTAAATGTGTGGCATGGGCGTCCCGCCCGTGTCCCATCTGCGGTTAAAAATCCCAATCTAAAAATGCAAGCAAATCCCACCACAGGAACACTTTACATCGTAGGAACCCCGATCGGCAACCTCGAAGACATGACATTTCGCGCCATCCGAATCTTGCAAACAGTAGACTTCATCGCCGCCGAAGACACCCGCCATACAGGCAAACTTTTGCACCATTTCCAAATCAAAACTCCCCAAATCAGCTATCACGAACACAACCAACACCAGCGACTTCCCGAACTCATCGACAAACTGCATTTAGGCAAAGATATCGCCCTCGTCACCGATGCTGGAATGCCGGGAATTTCTGACCCCGGTTCCGAGTTAGTTAAAGCCTGCGCCGATGCTAATATTAACATTATTCCGATTCCCGGCCCGACCGCCTGCATTGTTGGCATAACTGCATCAGGATTACCCACTGAAAGATTTGTATTTGAAGGTTTCTTACCCGTTAAAGGCCAAGAACGCCAACAGAGTTTAGAAGCTTTGCAAATAGAATCTCGCACTATAATATTATACGAATCTCCCCACCGATTGCGGCAAACTTTACAAGATTTAGCAACTACTTTGGGCAGCGACAGACAGATTGTGCTGGCGAGAGAGTTAACTAAAATGCACGAAGAGTTTTGGCGTGGTAGTATAGAAAGTGCGATCGCACTTTACACCAATCGCGAACCCCAGGGAGAATTTACCCTCATAATTGCCGGCATCCAAACAGCAGCCCCAATATTTTCCGAAGACGCCATTAAAGCAGAATTGCAAACATTAATTGCCGAAGGCATAAGTCGTTCCCAAGCCAGTCGCCAGCTAGCGCAACAAACATCCCTCCCCCGGCGCCAAATATACCAACTCGCCCTCACAATTGGCGACAATGAATCATTAGAACAGCCCGTGGATGACTTGTGAATATCTCTCTTCTTCTCTGCGGCCTCTGCGGCCTCTGCGGTTAAATAAAAAAAGCTAGATACTCACACTCAGAATTATATGGTACGCGGAAACTACGATCGACAAAAGCCATATTTACGCAACCCCCACATCAACAAACCAATCGCCGAAATTTATGCAGACTTAGACGCCTTTACCTGGGAGATATTTGAAGACCAACCCCACCGCTTCGATACCGTCAGTTTCTACGTCTTGCTTCCCCCACTATTTTACGAAGGGCGTTTCATCAAAGGAATTTACTTCAGCGAAGCAGTCGAACTCATCAACAAACTATTTCCCCAACTTTCCTCAGTATTTTTCTCCTTCACCTATTCCCCCGGAATCTCCTACTCCTGGGCCCCCATAGCTGACGCCTACTCCAGTTTATACAAAAACCCGCAGCGAGATAAATGGTTTCGCGAAACTTATGTCGATCGCGCCCACAAACCAATCATACCACTGCAAGACACCGACTTCATCAACGAATACTTAATTTCCCCTCGCAACGTCCCCGCCAAAGACATAGACTTGCTAGCCGTCTCCCGAATTTCCGAAGAAAAAAATTTGCCAATCATAGCAAAAGCCTTAAAAGTTTACCGCCAAAAATATCCGCAAAAACCGATTAAATTAACAGTAGTCACCGGCCACGAATTTGATGCTAGCAACCTGAAAACTCTCGACCAGTACGCCTTAAAAGAATGGCAACAAGTCGAGGAAATTTTAACCAATCCCTCGGACTACATTAACTTAGTGCCAAGAGTAGACTACTACAGCGAAATCCCCACATATTATTCACGAGCCCAAGCATTCGTCCTCGGTTCCCTCCTCGAAGGAAAAAACAGGGGAATTACCGAAGCCATGAGTTGCAACGTACCAGTAATTTGTTTTGAAGAATTCAACCAATACGCCAGAGGAAACTCGCCTGTTTTCCCCGAAGGTGCGGGTCTTTACGCCAAATTTGACCCGGAATCTCTCGCAGATACTATATATACAGTATTGGAAAATCAAACAGAATTCAAACCGCGATATCAGTATTTAAAGCATTGCGGGCGCAAGAACTTTTTCAATACTTGTATAGACAGTTTTCCTTACTATCAGCACAACATTCCCGACTACAAACCGGGAGATGCTATTAACAATTTGTGGCTGGATTTAGCAGTTCAGCAAAATTATCAAGTTAGTTTGAATAGCTTTTTGTACGGAGGTTCTCCCTTGTCTCATATTCGCGGGACAAATGCGATTCAGCACAATCTCGGTCAGTTAACCAAGTTTCAATGACAGATAATTCGGAATGATGAAACCACAGAGGACACAGAGGAAGAGAAGAGAGAGATGAATAATTCTAATGTCAACGGGATTTGAGATTAGTCTTCATAGCGAGGACTTTCGCTAAAAGCCCCGTGGAATTCATTCCCTAGCGACTGGTAGATGGTCGGCTTAAGTTGACACCAATGCCCGATGCCCGATGCCCGATGCCCGATGCCCGATGCCCGATGCCCTATGTCCTATGCCCTATGTCCTATGCCCTATGACAATATCCTCAAAAATCTTACTTGCCAAAACTCTAGCCAAATTCACAGGAACAGCATTGCCGACCATTTTGTATCCATCACCAATATACTTGTACCTAAAAATAAAGTCATCCGGGAAAGTCTGAACTCTCGCACACTCTCGCACAGAAAGCCGACGGTAAGGCAAAGGCGAATTAGGGTCAAAAATGCGTTTGTCTTTGCCAACCAAAATCATTTTACTAGCTTGAGGATGGAGAGGTGCGTGTCTGCCGCTTGCCTGAATTGTAAAAGAAGGTTCTGACCAACTTCTAACTCGATTGCGCGACATATAAAGGCTGGAAAACCCCAAATCCGCACATTCGTGATTTGGGACAGAATCGTGATAATTATCTAATTTACCCTTAACTGACATTGGCGCGATCGCCTGCAAATCAAAAATCGCATCTTTCAGCGTCAAAACCTCAGTTCCCGGTTCGGGAAACTCAAAACCAAAACCCAGAGTTTCCCGATAGCCAACAACAATCACCCTTTGCCTATCTTGCGGAACACCAAAATTTCTAGCATTCAACAACTTGTACGAAACCCGATATCCGATGTCCTCAAACTGCGATAATATATAAGTGAAAGCATCCTTGTTTCTGGCAGCTAAGATACCGCTAACATTCTCAGCTAAAAAAAACAAAGGCTGCTTGTCCCGCACAATTCTGATATACTCCCAGAAAAGTTGACCCCGACTGTCATCAATCCCCCGTTTCGCCCCTGCTTCACTCCAACTTTGACAAGGAGGCCCGCCAATTATCCCAATACAGTTAGGAATTTCATCAGATTTGATTTTCCTGATATCTCTGCGATCTAAAATAGTTTCAGGATGATTGAAATTATACGTATCCCAAATAGACTTATCATATTCATTCGCCCAAACCGGATTAAACCCAGCCAAGCGAAAACCCAAATCCAACCCCCCACAACCCGAAAATAGAGAAATAATATTCATACCTATCGACATCTATCTCCTCTCTTCCTTCGCGCCTTTCGCGCCTTCGCGGTTCGTTAAAAAATCCAATAATCCTCAATGAATGCAGAATCCATCCTTCAATCTTACCAACATTTCGGCGTCCATCTCGGCTTAGAAAGAATTCACCAACTTCTCCAAAAACTAGACAACCCCCACCAACAAGTACCCATTATCCACATTGCCGGCACCAATGGCAAAGGTTCCGTTTGCGCTTATCTCTCTTCCGTACTAACAGAAGCAGGCTATCGAGTTGGACGCTACACATCCCCGCATTTAATCGATTGGACAGAAAGAATTTGCATCAACCAAAAACCGATTTCCCCAACAGAATTGCAACAGTGTCTAGAACGAGTTGTCGCCGCTACCGAAAATAACACCGAAACTCCCACTCAATTTGAAATAATCACCGCAGCAGCTTGGCTGTATTTCGCCGAACAAAAAACAGACATCGCAGTCATAGAAACTGGATTGGGCGGTAGATTAGACGCGACTAACGTTTGCGAAACACCTCTCGTTAGCGTCATCACTTCTATCAGTCTCGATCACTGGCAAATACTCGGCCCCACCGTGGCAGATATTGCTGGGGAAAAAGCGGGAATTCTTAAAGCAAAATGTCCGGCAGTTATCGGAGAATTGCCAGAATCAGCTAGAATAGTAGTAGAAAAACGCATTCAAGAATTAGACTGTCCGGCAACTTGGGTAAAACCAGCAATAGATTTAGGACAAGGATTCGCAGAATATCAGTTAAATCAAAATGCGGTTAAAATAAAATATAAATTGCCGCTGCTGGGAAAAATTCAACTAATGAATTCAGCAATTGCGATCGCAACTTTGCAAACTCTCCAAAACCAAGGATGGCAAATTTCTCCAACCGCCATCGAAAACGGTATCGCCAAAACCCAATGGCCCGGAAGACTCCAGCAGACAACTTGGAAAAACCGCAATATATTAATTGACGGCGCGCACAACCCCGCCGCCGCGATCGCCCTGCGTGAATATGTCGATCGCCTGAACAATCACCCGTCACCGATTAACTGGGTAATCGGCATTCTTGCGACTAAAGACTGCGATGATATTTTGAAAGCATTACTCAAAAAGGGCGATCGACTTTACCTAGTACCCGTACCCGATCAAAACTCATCATCACCCGCAGAATTAGCCACCCTCGCTCAAATTATCTGCCCCGAATTAACTTTCTGTCAAGCCTTCCCCGACTTAACAACAGCTTTAGACGCTGCTGTTACAGATGACAACCTAACAATCCTTTGCGGTTCGCTTTATCTCGTAGGCTATTTTCTACAACAACAACAATCCCAAGCTTAAACGCATCCTGCCTTAAGATGAATTCTTCGGGTAAACTGGCAAGAGGTGCTTCATAGACACTGGGTTTCTTGTCGTAACCTCATGTCCGTTAGCAACGAATAGGAGAATAGAATCCGCGTTGTGAAGAGGCGGTAATTTCATCATTCGATAATAACTTAAAAGCTTATATATGCTTATATATGGCGACACAAATTCCCATTATTTAATAATACGTCAAGTAGCATAAAAAAGCAAGAGGTAATCTAAAAGAAAATTAATGCCCCATGCCCAATGCCCAATTTTTGTTACAATACAAGTGAGTTTAGAAAAATTTAGAGATAGAAGTTTATGAGCAGCCTTATATCGGTGCAAACGCTAATTGAATATATAGAAGCTTTGCCAGCCCAAGAGCAAACTTTACTATTTGACGAGCTTTTCAGGCGAAACATAATCAAGCAGCGTCAGGAAAACATCGATTATTCTATAGTCAAGGTATCTGGTGACTCGGCGAGGTGGCAAGAAGCACTAGAAAAGTTCCTCCAGGAAAACACCAAGGATAGAGTAAACATGGTCAAATTTTTGGACGCGGTTCGCAAAGCAGACCCGCTTATCATGGCAGAAAGAGAAAAGTCGCGCCAGGAAAACACCAAGGAGACAGTCAAGACAAAAACACTCTTAACAGGTAACGCTACCTGCGACATTCGCGCAGCCGATCGCACTAACTTTGGGGGCGAGTTCGACAGCTCAACGGCTCACGTAATCATTAAAAACGAATCAGACAGAACAGTCAGTGCAGCGTTGCTGGGATGGCCCGAATGTAAAGCTTTTGGCGAGACGCGATCGCAAGCACTGCAAAATCTTCACGAATTAGTAAATGCCCAGCTAGCCGAAGCAGAAATCGTCTCTGTCAAACTTACTTCTAGTCGATCGAACAATCCTTGGGTGAGGTTAGCTGGTAAGTATGAAAACGATCCGTATTACGATGAGGTATTGGCACACATAGAAGAATATCGCCGCGAACTCGATGCAGAAACCGAAGCTTATTACAGTCAAATTGACGCTGCGGTTGAGACAGAATGAGCCTATACATACTTGATACGAATTGTTTCTCCGAGTTGCAAAAAAAACATCCAGTGATGGTGCAGCGGGTCGAGGTTAACGCAGAAAACCTTGCTGTAACTATCGTAACCGTAGAGGAAGCAATTCGCGGCTGGTTCGATTTTATCAGAAAGGCTTCGACATCTTCGCAAGCGGACAAATTAGTATGGGGTTACACCAGGTTATGGGATACATTAGATGATTTCAAAAATCTCAACATTCTGAAATTTGACCAGAATGCTTTCACTATTTACACTGAGTTCCGTCGTCAAAAAATACGCATCAGCACGCAAGATTTGCGGATTGCTGCTATTGTACTTGCTAATAATGCTATCCTCGTTACGCGCAACAAACAAGATTTTGAGAAAGTGCCTGGTTTAGTGCAGGAAGACTGGACTATTCAACCTTAAAAGCAAGAGGCGAGATCAAAAAAAATCCCGCCCCAGCTTCAATTAAAAACTACCTTTGATCCCAAGCCTTAGCCGCATCAGCAACAGCTTGATCTACCGACTTCTCATCCAACATTGCCGCCTGCAAATTGTCATAAATCGCCTTTTGCAGCTTCTTAACATCCTTGAGAGGCGGAATCAATAGCTCGGCGGAACTCAACCCAGAAGCACTAACAACGCGAGCTCGATCGGCTGCGGGAGCATCAGTCGCAACGTTTTTAAAATAATCGTCCTGCAAAGCTTCAACCGTAGAAGGCAAAACATTAGCAGCCTTAGCAAAAGCCAACTGATTTTGAGAATTAGTCACGTACAAAGCAAACTTGACAGCATCATCAGGGCGCTTGCTGTCGCGAGGCACAACCAAATTCATCACCGCCACAGTCTTCTTACCTGTTTCCCCCGTAATTTGAGGCGCAGCAGCCGAAACAGCACCAATACTCGGAGCATTCTCAGCAATCGCCTTCAAAAACTGAGGGCCGGAAGCCAACAAAGTAGTTTCCCCAGCTTGATAAAGCTCGATCGCCCTGCGATGTCCCTGCACCAAAACATCCTGTGGCAAAAGTCCGTTCTTGTACAAATCCACCCAATACTGAAAAACCGCTTTGCCCTTAGCAGTATTAAAAGCCGCCTTGCCTTTAGCGTCAACCAAAGGCACACCCATTTGCACGAAAGATTGCAAAACTTCCGCCGAATCTTCCGGCACAAAAGTCACAAAAAAAGCAAACTTACCAGTCTTCTCCTTCACCTGCTTCGCAACAGTTGCCAACTCGGCATAAGTAGCAGGAGGCTTAGCAATTCCCGCCTTCTTCAACAAGTCCGTATTGTAAATTGTCACCCCAGTCGTGAGATACCAAGGAATGCCAAAAGTCTTGCCGTCGAGTACACTAGCTTTCCAGATATTTGGGAGATAGAGCTCACGAACTTGCTGCGGAATCCGAGAATCCAAATCCAGCCAAGCATTGCGTCCCGCCAACAGCGAAGCAAAATCCGGATTTAGGTTCACCACATCCGGCGCAGTTTTCGCCGAAACAGCCCCCAAAATTTTGCTTTCCATAGCCGACCAAGGAACGTCCACCCAACGCACCTTCACCCCCGGATTTTCCGCTTCAAAACCGGCGATCGTCTTGTTGAAATACTCAGTAAACTGAGGTTGAAGCTGCATGGTCCAGAACTCGATTGCCTGCGTATTATTTGCCTGGGAATTAACAGCCGGCTTGCTGCAACTCACCACCGCCGCCAGCAGCAGCCCCACCAGCCCAAAAACAGCAAAAAGTTGCCAAGATTTACGTTTCATAGAATAAAATTTGAGAGTTATGGGAACCGTCAGACAAAAAAGCGCTCGCCCGAATCAAGCGCGATGAGTCAGTAACAGAGTTTTGTACCTGGGTTCAGGAGCGAGATAGTCTGTTTTTGTGCAGAATCGGCGGGTTTTTGGTCGATCGAGCTGGAATTTATTGACATTCTCCGCAGAATAGCTATTGTCAAGTAAATTGGATAGCATAAAATCGGAACTAGCGATCGCGCAACACAGACGGAGCTGCGTAGCTACGGCGGGATACCGAGATTACAGCACTCTGGTGGCAGTTGGAAACCAACCCTCCAACAAGCCTGCGCGCTGAATCAGGCTGGCCAACTACAAAAGAAAAAAATAGCAATTATCGGCGACCCAATCACATGGTTAACTTTTTCAAAGGTCTACTTTCCCAACGCCAGCCAGGAATCGGGCTCGAAATAGCCCCAGACCGCATCAACATCATTCAGCTCGAAAAGAAAGCTCAGGCATTAAAATTAGGCATCCTAGCCTCAATAGAAGTTCCAGAAGACTATATACAAGAAGGACAAATAGTCGATCCGCCGGGAATGGCAGAACTAATAAAAGCCGTCCTCGCCGAAAACAAAATCAAAGCCAAGCGAGTAGCCACAGCCATTCCCGGCCGCGAAGCTGTCATCCGCTTAATCCCTGTTCCCGCAGAACTCAACGAAGAAGAACTGCGGGATTACATGAACGCAGAAGCAGGACTGTACTTGCCGTTTCCCAGAGAAGACGCCGACGTAGACTATCAAAAAATAGGCCTATTTGTAGATGACGACGGAGTAGAAAAAGTGCAAGTCGTGTTAGTAGCAACCCGGAGAGAAGTTACCGATACATACATCGAAACCTTCAAAGAAGCCGGACTGATTATAGACGTACTAGAAGTAACCAGTTTTGCCCTAATCCGCACCCTCAAAGACCAACTGCAACAATTTTCCTCCCAAGAAGCCGCTGTTCTCACCGCCATAGAATTTGACAGCACCGAGTTAGCTATAGTAGTGGACGGCATACCTCAGTTCAACCGTACCATCCCGATCGGCACCTACCAAATCCAGACTGCCCTCAACCAAGCCATGAACCTGCCGCCAACCAGAGACACCAGCGAACTGCAAGGCATGACCCTGCCCGTCACAGATACAATGGGCGCATCGGGAGACGCCAATCCGGGAACAAATGCGATGATAAAAGTATTGGGAGAACTAGCAGACGAACTGCGCCGCTCAGTAGACTTTTACCTCAACCAGAGCGAAGAACTCGAAGTAGCGCAACTGCTGCTAGCAGGCCCTGGAGCTGCGATCGGCAAACTAGACGAATTTTTTATGCAAAGATTAAGCTTGCCCGCATCTCAAGTCGATCCCATCGAAACCCTAGGACTCGAAATCAGCCAAGAAATTACCCCAGAACAGCGAGCAGGTTTAGGAGTCGCCCTAGGTTTAGGACTAAGGGAGGTTATGTGACCTAACAGTTTTAGATGAGAGAAAAACCGATTTGAGAATTTTAGGTAAAAACCCCTTCCAAAAGAAGAAGGCAGAAAGCAGAAGGTAGAATATTACAGGTAGAAGGTAGAAGGTAAAAGGTAGAATATATCTGAGGTAGAAGCAGCCCCTTCCTTCAGTAGAAGGCAAAAAGTTGTTTCTTTCTTCCCTAAATAAATCCTTCACTTGTACCAGCAATCTTGGGCTCTGTCAAAAATCTAAAATTTCCCATTTAAATCTATAGCAACAGCCAAGACTGTGAGGACATTCTTAATTGCTCAAACATAAGCGGTAAATCACTTTTTCCTTCTTCCTTGTCTGTTTTACCTTCTACCTTGTGCCTTCTACCTTATGCTATAAAATCGAGTGAAGCCATGTACAGCCTAGATATTAATTTTCTCAACGACCGTCCGGACTACAAACCCGTTGCAACCAAAAGTCCAGCTAAAAAAAGTTCCGGTGGAGTCAAAGACCAACTGCCCATATATGGAGCGGTGCTGTTTGCCCTTGGCATCAACGCCGCAGTCATGGGAGCCTGGTGGTGGGCGACTAACGAAAATACCAACTTGGCCACACAACAAGCAGCCATCGACCAAGAACTGGCAACGTTAAATACTCAAGCCAACACCATCAAAGCCATCAACGCCGAAACCGACCAAGTTACCGCCGAATACAAAGCATTAGCCGGAGTATTCGACCAAATTAAACCTTGGTCGGCGATGCTGCAAGACCTGAGTGCCCGTACTCCGGCGGGAGTGCAAATTGGCAAAATCGAGCAAATCGACCCGAGTCCCTCCCCCGTTGCAGCAGCACCCCCACCCGCTGCAGCAACTCCCGCCGCCTCCCCAGGGGCGAGTCCGTCTCCAGCCAGCCCCGCCCCTGCTGCTGCTCCCGTCCCCGTCGTCCCGCAGCAGCCAGCAAAAGTACAAATTTCAGGAATAGCCAGTACCTTTGCTCAAGTTAACGACTTTATGCTGCTAATCCAGCGCTCTCCTTTCTTCCTTAACACCGATACCAAACTGATAGCGGCCACATTAAAAAACAACCCCGCACAATTACAAGTGCGAAACCAAAACGCAGCACCACCAGAACTTCCCAAACTGCGACCGGTGGTGGAATATAAAATTGAAACGACGCTCAGCCCGACGGGGGCCTCCGAGTTGCTCTCCGAACTGCGAAGCAAGCAAGCAGACGGGCTCGCAATACGGATAGAAACACTTCAAGAAAAAGGAGTGCTAGAACCACAAAAAGGAGAAGTGAAAAAACCATGACAGCAGAGTTTATTTCTAGCGGAAAAGCAGAAGAGACAGGGGCTCAGGAAATATTCGGCATTAAGCTGACACCCCAAGTCCAAGCAATCGGCATCGCGGTTCTCGGCCTCCTCATTGCCGGCGGCCTCGGCTACCAGTTCGTACTGCCCGAATTCCAAAAAAGCGGCGAATTCAAGCAGAAACTTAGCGAAAGCAAGCAAACGCAAGTGCAATTGCAAACTCAAATTCAAAAAAAGGCAGAAGCAGAAGCAAAGCAAGAAGAAGCAAAACAGCGCCGGGCCAACGTGACGGCAATGTTTGCCAGCGACGCCAGCGCCAACACGCTTTTGCTTGACATGACCCAACTCGTTAATAGAATCAACGCCGGCGTGCAAGGAGATGACCTCAAGGCTAAAATTACCAAATTTGAGCCCGATATGCCGCCAGCAGCAGCAACCGCCGCGCCGGGAGCTCCAGACCCTGATATTCTGGCCGATACCTCCTTCGGGCCGTCCCTGGCTGGCAAGCTCAGACGCAAAAAATTCAAGGTAGAGTTTGAAGGCACTTTTGCTCAAACCCGCAATTTTATGCGTAACTTGGAATTGATGCAGTCGCTATTGGTAGTTAGGAATTTGAAATCTGAATTGCTAGCATCAAATCAGCCAATTGAAGTTGACTTTTTGAAAGGGAAAATAGTTCCTGTGGAGCAGCCACCAACTAAAATTAAAACTGCTTTTGACTTGCACGCGCTGCTGCCGTTAAAGCAAGAAGAAAAACCGCCAACTCCGGCTCCGAGTCCTGGTGCTAAGTAGCGGTAGTTGGGCGGATAGATATTAGCTATTGTTCCCAAATGGCTCTTTCACAAGAAGTCAGAAGGCAGAAGTTTGAAAGGGGAAGATTGAAGGTAGAAGTCAAAAAAGTATGAAGGTCAGAAAAATATTTTTTAGATGGCAATCAAAAATTGGCTCTAAAATCTAATTTCTTCTAATACCAGTTTCAAAAAGTAATGGAACTGTATGGCAATCCTTGCAGGAGTCGTAATTTTTTTACCCTACCCCAACCCTCCCATTTGTAAGGGGGGGAGTAAGAAATCCACAAATGATGCGAGGATTGCTGTAGGATAGCTTCTAACCCTTATGTCATCTGTTATTCCCAATCGAAAATTAAAAATCGAAAAGGGCATAACTGCTTCCTTTAAAAAGGCTCGAAGCGAGAATATTTTAGTCAGTTTAGCAGCTAGCGACAAAAGACTGCGAACAACAAATAACAAAGTGTAGTGGAGGAGAGAACGTGAAACAGCATCTACGGTTAAGTGGAGGACTCTTATGCAGTGTTGCAGGAGTTCTGATCGCCCAAGCCCCTGTCTTGGCATTGCCGACTCAGGTCACAGGAGTGCAAGTAAGTCAAGGTAATAATGGCGTAAATATTGTTCTGGCGACAGAAAAGGGCGATCGCCCGCAAGTTTTCGCCATCAATAACGGCAATACTTACCAAGCCACAATTATTAACACCCAGCTCCGCTTGCCACAAGGCAACAGCTTCCGTCAAGATAACCCCGCTCCGGGAATTTCTTCAGTAGAAATCAGCCAGGTAGAGGCTAACAGCATCCGCGTTGTGGTAGCCGGCACCAACGGAGTTCCCAACGGACAAATTGTGCCGGGACAAGGCCAAAGCATCGTCCTTAGCGTTGCCGGACAGGGTGGCACAGCACAGTCTGCCCAAACTCCACCCCCGCCGCCTCCGGGACTGCCACTGAGCCAAACAGCTCCCCCCCCGGCTCCCCAAGTCCGCACCTCGCAAAACCCAGGCGTGCTGCTGCCAAATCCCGAAGTTACTGTTACCAGGAACGATCGCCCGCCCCTCCCCAGCGAAATACAATCCCAGACAAATCAGGCTGCGCCTTTCCAACCGCGGGCAGTTGCTCCGCCCTTGGGAGATATCGCAGTGTCTAACATCGCCCCCGGCGCGGGAAATATTGAACTGAGTTCGGGAGAACGCATCCCCCGCTTGGTATTGCGGGATGCCCCAGTCCGAGACGTTTTAGCTCTGCTGGCCCGCGCTGCAGGATTGAACATTGCTTTTACAGGTGGCGGGGCCCCTGCTCAGCCGGGCCAGCCCGCAGTGCCTGGTCAGCCGGGAGCCACCGGTTCAGATGAAGGGCCGAAGATTTCTTTGGACATCGAAAACGAGTCCGTGCAAGATGTCTTTAATTACGTGCTGCGCCTCAGCGGACTGCAAGCTAACCGCCAGGGGCGGACGATTTTTGTAGGGACTAGCTTGCCGATCGACTCACGCAATATTATCATTCGGACTCTGCGGCTCAATCAAGTTCGCTCTACGGATGCAGCTAACTTTTTGAGCGCTCAAGGGGCGGAAACTCAACTGCCGATTACTCGGGTGACGATTCAAAGCGTCGGCCAGGGAAATGCGGCGCGGGATGTGGAAATTAGGGAACCGGACATTAAGGCGATCGGCGCTAGGGAAGGCACCGGGCCGCTCTTGCTGAGGGGACTGTCGGTGCTGGCGGATTCTCGACTCAATTCCATCACTTTGGTGGGAGACCCGCGCAAAGTTGACATGGCTGTGGCTTTCTTGACACAGCTAGATTTGCGCCGCCGTCAAGTGGCTGTGAACGTCAAGGTGATCGATATCAACTTGTTGGGAAATAACGACACTAGGAGCAGTTTCTCTTTCGGAATTAATAACAATTTCTTTGTCAATGACAATGGGGCGGCAACTCTCAATTTTGGCGGCATCAATCCGCCCAATACAACGCAGCTCGATCAGAGCTTGACCGGTAGGCCGATCATCGGCAACCCTTTAGCAGAACTGGAGCCTTTCTATGATGCGAACGGCCGACGTATCGTGCCGTTTACAGGTCAAGGTCTCGAAGGCCCCGCCAAAGGTGTGTTCCTCCAGCCGACAGCCCCAGTTACTAATGACCCTACGCGAGTTGGAATTACGGATTACGAGCCTGGATCGAGGACAGGCTCAGGAATTGCAGAGTTCGCCCTGTTCCCGGCGTTCCAGTATCCGAGGAGGTTCCTGTCGGCTTTGCGGGCAACTATTCAGAGCCAGAATGCCAAAATCCTGACCGATCCGACTCTGGTGGTTCAAGAAGGAGAAACGGCGAATGTGAATATTACTGATGAAGTGATTACTAACATCACGTCCGACACCGAGACTACCGGAAATACAAGTACCACAACGGTGACGGCAGTCAAAGATAGGGCGGGTTTGCAGTTGGGGGTGGCGATTGATCGAATTGACGACAACGGTTTTGTCTCTCTGCGGGTGAACCCGATTATCAGGACACCCGGCACCACTCAAAACCTTTCGACTGGTCCGAGCACCAATACTATCACTCTGCTGGGCGAGCGTTCGTTGCAATCCGGGCTAATTCGCCTGCGGGACGGTCAGACTTTGATTGTTTCGGGGATTATCCGAGACGAAGAACGGACTACAGCGAACAAGATTCCGATTTTGGGAGATTTGCCGATTATCGGTTCGCTGTTCAGGAGAACCAATAAGACCAACCAGCGGGCGGAGTTGATTGTATTGCTGACTCCACAGATTTTGGATGATAGCGATCGATCGAACTTTGGCTACCAAAACAACATCAGTCCCGACGCCCGCCAACTGTTGCAGCGCAGTCAGCCCGTCCAGCCGAGACAGTAGGAACGAAGGAAAAATGCCTTGCTGTCAACTTTCCACGCTCTTTCCCCTGAGTCCGACAGTCCGACAGTCCGACAGGGGTTGAAACCCCTGCCTCAAAGCTAAAGTCCTCGCTTCAGAGGACTAAAGAACTGATTAGTCCTCTGAAGCGAGGACTATAAATCACTCTTTCAGTCGTCTTCAGACGACTTCAGCTATGAGACAGGGACTTCAGTCCCTGGCTGGCGGGTTTCGGGAGAATGAAACAGCCCTGGCCCACGGGGAAAAGAAAGAAGGAAGAAGGAAAAAACTTTTCCTTTAGCCCTTGACAAATTACATTTTATTCCTTCTATTTCTATTTTTTTTTCGATCATAAATCCACCGAGGCGAGAAATCTTGTCTCCAAGGTGGTATTTTTTTACCTAAATTTTGGGATTAATTACAAAAATTAGCAAGTTCCATATAAATTAAAGGTTCCACCGATCCATAACGGTCGGCAAGACTTTAGAATAATGCAGTGAAAATTAGATGCTGTGGGGTTTTCAGCAGTTAGAAACAAAAATTCCTTCTCTGACCAATTACCCTAGGGTAATTGGTATTCAGCAGGAGTTGTGATTCGCGGAAGCGGACGGGAGCAATCGGGAACCACCCAAACCTCCCAATCCACACCTCAATCCAGTTGATAACTCACAGCTAATAGTTGAACTAACTCTGTTTAACGTAATTTTGCAAATCGAGAAGGACTTCGCAATGAACAAAGGTGAATTGGTTGATGCAGTGGCGGAAAAGGCTAGCGTGACGAAAAAACAGGCAGATGCTGTTTTGAGTGCGGCCCTGGAAGCAATCATGGAAGCTGTCTCCGATGGCGACAAGGTGACGCTGGTCGGTTTTGGCTCGTTTGAGTCGCGGGAACGCAAGGCCCGTGAGGGTCGCAATCCCAAAACTGGAGACAAGATGGAAATCCCGGCAACCAGAGTTCCTGCATTTTCCGCAGGGAAGTTGTTTAAGGACAGAGTTGCACCGCCGAAAAACGCAGAATAGCTGGCGAACTGAGTCTTGATTAGACCTTTACACGGTGGGAATTTAGCTTGGGCAGCCGCACTGGCAGGCTGCCCTGCCTCTGCTATTGTCGATTTTTCTGCGAGTATCAGTCCTTTGGGCCCTCCTGAGTCGGCCTTGAATGCGATTCAAGCTCACTTGAGCAGTCTGACGGCTTACCCAGACCCGGATTATGGAGAGCTCAGGACTGCTTTGGGTGAGGCTTTGAATGTTGACCGGGATTGGATTTTGCCAGGGAATGGTTCGGCGGAATTGTTGACTTGGGCGGCTTGGGATTTGTCCAAGCTGGAGGCGACTTATTTGGTAACTCCGGCTTTTGGCGATTACTCGCGGGCTCTTTCGGCTTTCGGCGCGCAGGTG
The DNA here is from genome assembly GCF_036700365.1 of Microcoleus sp. w2-18bC1. Classification (NCBI taxonomy): domain Bacteria; kingdom Bacillati; phylum Cyanobacteriota; class Cyanophyceae; order Oscillatoriales; family Microcoleaceae; genus Microcoleus; species Microcoleus sp. w2-18bC1. Next base: position 18,423 of record NZ_JAUBOS010000033.1, on the reverse strand, counting down.
CTCAAATACCCTTTGGATCTTCAATCTTGCACCATTGTCAAGAACGGCCAAGATGCCCATTCCACAAGAGATGAATTTTGTGGAACAGGCATGATGCCTGTTCCTAAACAAGTAATTGAGCATGGTGCAACCTCTCAGTTGGATCTGAAATCGTCCGACGCGGAGGCTGGAAGCCGGTTAGTAACCGATGATTTGTCGGTTTCTAACCGTTCCCTTGTATCCCCTTCTTTTCGTATCCCAGTTCCTCTTGGTCTCGATGCCGCCTCTCGACGAGGTTTGCTACTGAACAACCCGCACAATCCTACGGGTTTGCTGTTTGCTAGGGAGGCGATTTTGCCTTATGTGAAGCAGTTAGGTATGGTGGTGGTGGATGAAGCCTTTATGGACTTTCTACCGCCTTCTGAGCAGGAAACTTTGATCGATGCTGTTGAGGAGTTTCCGAATTTGGTGATTTTACGATCGCTCACTAAATTCTATTCTCTGCCCGGACTGCGGTTGGGCTGCGCGATCGCCCATCCCGATATTCTGCGCCGGTGGCAGTTACTGCGCGATCCTTGGCCTGTGAATGCTTTGGCTGCTGCTGCTGCTGCTGCTGTGGTGCGAGATACTGTTTTTGAGCAGCAAACCTGGGATTGGCTGCCTGTGGCTCGCCGAGAGCTATTTGAGGGTTTGGCTAATTTGCCGGGTTTGCAGCCAATTGCCGGGGCGGCTAATTTCTTGTTGGTTGAGTCGTCGATGTCGGTTTCTTCGATTCAAAAAAGTCTGTTGGAACGACACCGGATTTTGATTCGGGATTGTTTGAGTTTTCCTGAGTTGGGCGATCAATTTTTTCGGGTGGCTGTGCGCTCAAGGGCGGACAATCTGCGGCTGATTGCTGGACTTAAAGAAGTCAGTAGTCATTAGTCATTAGTCATTAGTCATTAGTCAGTAGTCAGTTGTCCGTTGATAAACCGATTTTATTGGTCGTTTGAGCGCACCTACCCAAGAAACCCGGTTTCTCTGATAAATCTTGGGTTTTACAGCGAAGTATCTAGGCAGAAACCGGGTTTCTGACCCCGCGCGCCGATCGCCCTAAACTACTAACTAATGACTACTGACTAATGACTAATGACTACTGACAATCAAGCATCCAGGATACAAGCTCCCGGATTCATCCGTCCCGAAATAAAAAACCTGTATCAGATGAAACTTGCCCCCCGAATTTATCCGTGGTCAATGCTTCAATTCTAAAATCTAAAATCTAAAATCTAAAATCTAAAATCTAAAATTGATTGACTTCTTTATTTATGCTTGACTATGATTTAGTGATTATTGGTGGAACTCCGGCCGGACGTTATGCTGCTTTGACTGCAACTAATTTCCCGGCCCGCGTTGCTTTGGTGGAACCGCTCAGTAATTCCCAAGATTTGCCGACTGGGGGGAAAGAGTCGATCGACCTTGGTTGGAGATACAGCCAAACTTTGAGGGAGGCTGCTCGTTTTGCTCAGCAGATCAGCCGCCAGCAGTTGGGGGTGCGCTGGGAAGTCGCCAATTCCTCCATGCCGATCAAATTGGGGTTTGACGGGGTTCTCAAGTGGGCCGAGGGTGTTGTTTCTAATTTGTCAGAAATTGATTCTCTCGGCCTTTTGGCTGCTCGCGGGGTGGATGTTATTTTTGGCAACGGCGAGTTTGTTGCGAAACCGGATTTGGCTTTTGTTGTCGGCGGGCGAAAATTGCGATCGCTCTGTTATTTGCTAGCTTGTCCAACTCTGCCGGCGATTCCCAATATTGAAGGACTTTCGTCTGCTGGCTTTTTTACTTCGGAAACTGTTGGGGAATTAGCAAAACTTCCCCAGTTGCCTAAAAGTTTGGCTGTAATCGGCGCAGATCCCAGCGGTGTCGAAGTGGCTCAAACTTTTGCTCGCTTGGGGGTTGCTGTCACTTTGGTGGTGAAAAGTTCGCACATTTTGGCTAAAGAAGACCGGGAGGCTGCTGGTTTGGTGCAAGCTGGAATGGAAGCTGAGGGAGTGCGGATTCTGACTGCTACTGAGGTGACTCAAGCGAGGGTGATTGATGGTAAAAAGTGGATTCAAGCTGGGCCAAGGGCGATCGAAGCTGAGGAGATTTTTCTGGCCGCCGGTAGAGGACACAATTTTTCTTCGTTAAATCTCGAAGCGGCTAAGGTTAAATTCAGTGATCGGGGCGTGATTTTAAATGAAAAGCTGCAAACAACTAATCACCGCATTTACGCGATCGGCGATGTTGCTGGGGGTTATCCGTTCCCTCACATCGCTAATTACGAAGCTGCCGTTGCTGTGAAAAATGCTTTGTTTTTGCCAATGTTTCAAATAGATTATCGCGGGATTCCTTGGGCGATTTTTTCTGACCCGCAGTTGGCGAGGGTTGGCTTGACTGAAGCGCAAGCAAGACGCCGTTTTGGAGACGATCTGATTGTTTGTCGGGAATATTTCAAGAATGTTGAAAGAGCTCAAATGTCGGGGGATACCACTGGTTTTTGTAAGATTGTCGGGCGTCGCAATGGTGAGATGTTGGGAGCGAGTATTGTCGGGCCGCAAGCTGCTGAGTTGATTCACGCGATCGCTTTGGCGGTGCGTCACGGGATGAAGGTTGAGGCGATCGCCCAACTTCCTTATATTTGGTCGAGTTTTTCGGCAATTAACGGTCAAACTGCTGCTGTTTGGGAGTCGCAGCGCTTGGGCAGCAATACTTTTTCGCGCAATTTATGGGAGAATTTGTTTCACTGGCGCAGGTATTGGAATAAGTAAAGAAATCAACTGTTTGTAGTAGGATTTTTTTTAATTTCTATGATGAGCGCAAAGTTAAAAAGTAACTTGCTAATCACATTGCTCCTCATTAAAATTGTATGTAAATAAATAATATCAATTCCGGTAACACTCATACATGATGGGGAGTGCGGAGTGGGTAGCCGTCAGTGGGAGAATGTGGAATTGTGCGACCTTGACTTGATCATTCCCATCCAACTGGAAACGATATCAGACGCTCAGAAACCGGGTTTTTAGCTCACCGAAATGAAAACCGCGATCGGAAAGCGTCGGGGCGATCATCCGTTGGCGTAGGGATATACAGCACTTTCCAGGTAAGTGAAGTACAGAGAAACCAGGTTTCTTGAATAAAACCGATTTCTGGCGAGAAATCCAGAAGAAACCGGGTTTCTGGGGTGTACTTCATAAACCTGGAATCCGCTGTAAGTAAAAAAACTTGTAAAAAAACTTAGCCGACTGCCTCAATTGCCCGATTCCGCGAGGATCGCTGACTAACCCTAATCTGCGGTTGCAGTGGCTGATTGACTTGGGCTAGTTTCATTGTCCGCTTCTGAACTTTGGCATTTAATGCCTGATTCACTTCTGAGAGGGGGCAACTTGTTGTGGCATCTGGGCAAATAATTCAGCTTGCGATCGGGCGACTCCCAAGAGTTCCGCAATCTGGCGCAGAAACTCGATTTCCTCGGCTTCCGGCTTTAAATCCAGAGCCTCCTGAATTGTACTCATGACATTAAATTATGATCTAAACTAGATATTAGATGCTTGAAGGCGATTGCCTTCAAGCATCGATTTCAAAAACACTCTTAAGTACCTGATTAGCGTCTTAAGTTCCTCTGCCATGAACTGCGATCGTTCAATCAGCCTTAGCCAATCCATTTTCTACTTAGTCTCAACTCAAGTATTAACAGCTCTTACATAAAATATTAAGTCGGGTTTTTAAAATCCCTCTTTGATAATTTGAACTCCCCAATATGTTAAGAAAAATGTAATTAATGAATAGCAAGGCAGATAGAGGGACAATAGTAAATATCAACTATAAGAAGCTTCAGCCTTGACAGAAGCAGTAGGAATACGTAGATATGGCTAGCATAAAAAATCTTTTTCTAGGATATCACATTAACGAGCAAATTTACGCAGGCACTCGAACTCTAGTTTATCGCGGCCTTCGGTGTTCAAATGGGCAGCCAGTAGTGATCAAACTGCTGCGAAATGACTTTCCCCGCTTCCACGAACTGGTTCACTTCCGCAACCAATACGTCATTGCTAAAAACTTAGAGATCCCTGGCAGTGTCAAGGCATACAGCCTGGAGACATACCATAATCACTATGCTCTGGTGATGGAAGACTTTGGGGGAATTTCCTTATGTAGCTACCTCGCTCGTCTAGCATCCGAGAGCAACGAACCCCTAGAAGGCTTGCCCGTTAGCGAGTTTCTGCCTATTGCGATTCAAATTGCCAACTCCCTCGACGGACTATATCGCCACCACGTCATCCATAAAGACCTCAAACCGGCCAACATTCTCATTAACCCCAGCAGCAAACAAGTCAAGCTGATTGACTTCAGCATCGCTTCCCTACTGCCTCGCGAAACCCAAGAAATTCAAAATCCCAACGTGCTTGAAGGCACTTTACCCTACATATCTCCCGAACAAACTGGGCGGATGAACCGAGGTATTGATTACCGCACAGATTTCTACTCGCTGGGAGTCACATTCTACGAATTACTAACAGGAAAGTTACCCTTCCAAGCGGATGACGCAATGGATTTGGTACACTGCCACCTCGCCAAACAGCCCCTCCCAGCCTCAAGTGTAAACCAGAGCGTTCCATTGGTGCTGTCTGAGATTGTCGGCAAGCTGATGGCAAAGAATGCTGAAGCTCGCTATCAAAGCGCCCTAGGACTAAAGTTTGATTTGGAAACTTGTTTATTCCAGTGGAAAGAAACAGGGAGGCTAACTAACTTTAAAATAGGGGAGCGAGATTTGTGCGATCGCTTCATCATCCCAGAAAAATTATACGGTAGAGAAACCGAAGTATTCTCCCTGCTATCGGCCTTCGAGCGAGTGAGTGCCGGCAGCACCGAAATGATGCTCGTTGCCGGTTTCTCCGGCATTGGTAAAACTGCTGTTGTCAACGAAGTTCACAAACCAATTGTGAGACAGCGTGGCTACTTCATCAAAGGCAAATTCGACCAATTTGCGCGCAGCCAGCCCTTCTCAGCTTTTGTACAAGCTTTTCGCGATTTAATGGGACAATTGCTCTCGGAAAGCGATGCTAAAGTTGAGGAGTGGAAGACTCAAATCCTGGCAGCATTGGGCGAAAATGCTCAGGTAATCGTTGAGGTAATTCCCGAACTAGAGCGGATTATTGGCTCGCCACCCCCGGCACCAGAACTCCTCGCCAGTGCTGCCCAAAATCGCTTCAATCGGTTATTCGAGAACTTCATCTCTATCTTCGCCACTAAAGAACATCCCCTCGTTATTTTCTTAGACGACTTGCAATGGGTAGACTCAGCCTCATTGAAGTTGATTCAACTCCTGACGAGCGATCGCGATCGGCGCTATCTCTTTTTAATTGGAGCGTATCGAGATAACGAAGTTTTTCCCGCACACCCTTTGATGGTGACATTAGCCAACATTCAAACAAGCGGATCTACGGTAAACACCATTACTCTAGATCCGCTTGAGCGCTTCCATTTGAATTGTCTGATTGCCGATACCTTAGCTTGTTCTACAGCGTTGGCTCAGCCTTTGACAGAACTCGTTTATCAGAAAACCCAAGGCAATCCATTTTTTAGCACACAATTTATCAAATCTTTGCATGAAGATGGGATAATTGAATTTAATTTTGAAGCTAGGTATTGGCAGTGCGATATTGCTAGAGTCCGAACCTTGACACTAACGGATGATGTACTAGAATTTATGGCACTTCAGTTGCGAAAGTTGCCAGCCCGGACACAGGAAGTTTTAAAGTTAGCTGCTTGTATTGGCAATCAGTTCGATTTGGCTACATTAGCAATTGTTGATGAGAATTCACCAACAGAAACAGCAACAGGTTTGTGGAAAGCATTGCAAGAAGGGTTGATTTTACCAGTTAGCGATGTTTATAAATTTTATCAAGAATGTGGTAACAGTTTATCAACATCAATCACTGGAGAAGAATCCGAGCAATCACCAGTTAACAATGACCAATTAGTTAAATACAAATTTTTCCACGATCGCGTCCAACAAGCAGCCTATTCCCTCATTCCTGAAGACGAAAAGCGCTCTACTCACTTAAAAATCGGTCAACTGCTGTTAAAGAATACGCCCGAAGCCGATCGAGAAGAAAGAATGTTTGATATTGTCAACCACTTGAATGTGGGAGTAAATCTAATTACCCACGAGCTAGATAGGGAGCAATTAGCAGGATTGAATCTCGTTGCTGGAAAAAAAGCTAAAGCTGCTACTGCCTATTCTGCTGCGGTTGAATATTTAAATATTGGCACAGAATTACTGGCAGTAAATAGTTGGGATAATCAATACGAACTAACATTAGCGCTGCATACCGAAGCAGCAGAAGCGGCATATCTAAGCGGTGACTTTGACCGGATGGAGACATTAGCATCACTCGTGGAAAGCTGCGCCAAAACGCTACTGGACAAAGTGAAGGTATATGAAGTACAGATAGAAGCTTATATGGCGCAAAATAAGCTACAGGAAGCCCTGAATACAGGGTTGCCAGTCTTACAGCAGTTGGGGGTAGAGTTTCCCTCCGAGCCAAATTTCTCTGATATTGGACAGGCACTAGGAGAAACCGCGTCAATTTTGAGCGGAAAGGGAACTGAGGACTTAATTGATCTTCCTCTGATGACAGATCCTCAACAACTAGCAACTATAACGATTCTGTCAAGCCTATTTACTCCTGCCTACATAGGGCTGCCACCACTCGCGCCTTTGGTAGTTTGCAAACAGGTCAATTTATCTGTCCAATATGGCAATGCTTCTTTGTCTCCCTATGCTTTTGCCATATATAGTTATCTTCTCTGTGGCATGGGAGATATTGAGAGGGGCTATCAATTAGGTGAACTTGCTTTACGTCTAGTGTCAAAGTTGAATGCCAAAGAAATCCAAGCGAAGACATCCGCAATGGTTCATTCTAGTATTCAAATTTGGAAAGAACACCTCAGAAATACCTTACAACCTTTGCTGTCAGATTATTTTTGTGGGCTGGAAACCGGAGAGTTAGAATTTGCTGGTTATGCTATCTTTCAATACAGTTATTACTCGTATTTTATTGGTAAGCAACTAACGCAACTCGAACGAGAGATAGCAAGCTACGCAGATGCCGTTAGTAAAATTCACCAAGAAGCAGCACTTTCTTATCTAAAAATTTGTTGGCAAGCCGTTTTTAACTTAATAGGAATATCACCATATCCCTGCCATTTAAAGGGAGAAGCCTATGAGGAAGAGATAATGTTACAACTGTATCAGCGAACCAATAACTACCTGGGAATTCATTACTTATACTTGCACAAACTTGTGCTTTGTTATTTGTTTGAACATTACCCAGAGGCCTTGAAAAATATGGCTCAAATAGAAACTTATTTGAGCGCAGCTTCAGGGCAGATAACTGTTGCCATATTTTATTTCTACGATTCTCTAGTGAGATTGGCGGTGTATTCTGATACTCCAGAGTCAGAACAACAGGAACTTCTCGATCGAGTACAAGCTAATCAAGAAAAAATGCAAAAATGGGCACATCATGCCCCCATGAATCATCTGCATAAATTCTATCTAGTAGAGGCAGAACGGCATCGGGTTTTAAACCAAAAAATAGAAGCGCTTGAGATGTACGACAAGGCGATCGCACTCGCCAAAGAAAACGAATACCTCAACGAGGAAGCTCTAGCTCACGAACTCGCTGCTAAATTCTATTTAGAATGGGGGAAAGAAAAAATCGCCAAACCCTATTTAATTGATGCTTACTATGCTTACGCTCGTTGGGGAGCAAAAGCAAAGATTGACCATCTAGAACAGCGTTATCCCCAATTGCTTGCTGTGATCCTGCAACAGGAGCGAACTCGCCAGAATCCGAGCGAAACAATTCACACCTCCACCGATAGTGAATCATCCGTATCTAACACGAATAGAACAATTATCGGTAGCACCAGCAGTTGGGGCTTAGTAGATTTGCCGACAGTGATCAAAGCTTCTCAAGCTCTATCGAGCGAAATTAAACTCGATCAATTGCTCACTACCCTCATGCAAGTGGTGGTAAAGAATGCCGGAGCACAAACCGGAGCATTAATTTTGAAGGAAGAGGGAAACTGGAGGATAAACGTCCACTGCACCAACCGTCAAGACTGCCTTCTGCAATCAATGCCGGTTGAGGAGAGCGAAGTAATTCCTCTGACCCTGATCAACTACGTCAAACGTACAAAAGAAACCCTGATTTTTGATGATGCTAGCAATCAACCAAGATTTGTATCTGACCCCTACATAATCCACCACCAACCTCAAAGCCTGCTGTGCACTCCGATCAGCGAGCGAGGGAAAATGATGGGGATTTTGTATTTGGAAAATAATTTAGCAACAGGGGTATTCACGGGCGATCGCGTCGCCATCCTCAATATCCTGTGCTCCCAAGCAGCAATTTCCTTACAAAACGCCCGACTGTATCAACAATCTCAGGAATATGCCCAAAAACTAGAGCTTTATCTTCAGGATCTCAAACAGATGCAGTTGCAATTGGTACAGGGTGAGAAAATGTCGGCTCTGGGAAATTTAGTCGCTGGTGTAGCCCACGAAATTAACAATCCCGTAGGCTTTATCGCTGGCAATTTGCAACCTGCTCAAGAATACGTGGGGGATTTATTCAATTTGATTGATCTCTATCAAGAAAAATTTCCCAATCCGGGAGTGGAAATTGAAGCAGAAATAGAGGATATGGACTTGGAGTATTTGCGAGAAGATTTGCCCAAATTGATTGGCTCGATGCAGGAGGGAGTCGATCGCATCCGCAATATCAGTACGAGTCTGAGAACGTTTTCCAGGGCAGATAGCGATCGACCAGTTGCTTTCAATATTCACGATGGACTTGAAAGCACTCTGCTAATTCTCAAGCACCGTTTAAAAGCCAGCGAGTTCCGCCCTGCCATTGAAGTTGTGAAAGACTATGGTAACTTACCCCTCATAAAATGCTTTCCGGGACAGTTAAACCAGGTATTTATGAATGTGCTGGCGAATGCTATTGACGCTCTGGAGGAGTCAAATAAGGAACGCAGTTTTAATGAAATCAAAGCTCTACCTAATCAAATCATGGTTCAAACTGCTCTGAGCGAATCCAACAATCAGGTTTTGATTCGGATTAAGGATAATGGAGTGGGGATGTCAGCCGAAGTCAAGGAAAACATCTTTAACCACTTATTCACCACCAAGTCTGTAGGTCAAGGAACTGGATTAGGATTGTCGATAGCCCACCAAATTGTTGTGGAAAAACATGGAGGTACATTAGTGGTGAATTCTTCCCTCGGTCAGGGTTCGGAGTTTGTGATTTCTATTCCGGTGTGATCCTTTCGTAGTAGGGCTTGAGGGCAATTAGTGCCGCCTCGCAATTACAGGCCACGTTATTAGAAGAAACCAGAAACTGGGCACGGGGAACGAGCAACAGGCTAGGGGTTTTCGTGGTAGGAACTAGCGACTATGGACTAGGGAAACAAAGAATCTAGACTAATTCCCCCATCCTTCGCCCGCACCTTATTAGTGATGGAGACAGCGGTTTGCAACCGCCCGCTTTACCAACTCTCTTCCCTTTTTTTGTGCCCGGTTTTGAGTTAAGAGTTCCCTGGAGATTTTCAGCCTCTACCTTACCGAAATGAAAGCAGCTATCATGCTACTGAGATTGTGGAGTTGAGTTTCATAATATGATACGCAGCGCGCACCCTACGTTAATAAGGTGCGCGCTTGACGCTTGACGCTGAGATGTACGGAGAGGGTGGGATTTGAACCCACGTTAGAGTTACCCCTAAAGTAGATTTCGAGTCTACCGCATTCAACCGCTCTGCCACCTCTCCAATTGATTTGAGATGTGAGCTAAAAGTATTTTACCGCACAGTGTGCCAGATTGTAAATCTTTATAAAAAAGAAGTTTGATTTTCTTCAGATTCCAAAGTGGTCTTAAATCCCCCTGCTGGAGTCCACTGCAGGGCTCCGTCGCGGCCTGTCCAGAATATCTGAGTTTTGCTTTGGCGCAGTTGGGCTGCGGTTTCTGGGTCGATTTCGTTAGCAGATGCGATCGCCACTTGTGGCCCCACTGCGCTTAATAACTCAGCCGTCAGGGCTTTTCCTGACCACCACAGCACTTGAGCCGGCTTCAAGGTTCCCGTTGCTGCCAATTTTTTTTGCATTTCCGGTGTCATTTCACCGACGAGCAACCAAGTTCGATTTCCCACCAGGAATTCTACCACCGGAATCTCCGCATTCACGAACTGTAACCGCGTCGAACCCAGATCAACTGTACTGTTAGTTTCTAAAGGAAAGTAAACGCCTTGGCGAGATTGCACAGCCGTCATAAATTCCTGATTGTTGCCACGGTGAATTTGTTTCGGAGCGTTGTTATCATAAAATGTTTTAATTGGCAAGCGTTCGAGTAATTTTCCCCAACCACCGCTCAAACCTAAATGACCGTGAGAGGCGATCGCAAAATTCACAGAATTAACTCCTTGCTGCTGCAAAAAAGGCAACACTGTAAACCTTACAGTATTTTCATCACCGCTATTAATTAGCGCCACTTTTCCCCTATCTTGAATTACTAACACTGGTTCGCCAGATGTCGCCAGCAAAGTAACTTGAAATAAAGAGGATTGAACGTGCCAAGCTGGCAAAACTATGATACTTACTCCCGCCACAAGAGCCAGCGGTAAAATCCAAGCCGATGAAAAACTCGGCAGCGCAATAACTCTACTTTTCCCCTTTTTCCCTTTCCCTTTTTCCTGGCTTTGCCCTCTGACTGCTTCCGCTTCCGGCTTCCGTCTTTTTTCTTCCTTCCTCCTTCTATCCTTTACATCCGTTACAGAATCCGTTGCCGAACTTCCCCCGATCCAAACCCAGCAAATTAAACTGTAAAGCGCGATTAGCTGAAACACCGATACTTGACCGACAGCTACCGAATTACCGGGTAATTGCGAGAAATATTGGGCGATCGCAATTAACCCCTTTGCCGGATAATCGAGCAGTTGCGCTAAAACACTGCCAGCGGGCGGAAAAATCAATCCAGCTAAAGCGCTAACCATCCCCCCAATACTCAAAATCCACAGCAAAGGAGCCGCAATAATATTAACTAAAATGCTGTAAGGTGATACCACGCTAAAAACGTAAAGTAGCAGTGGTAGCACCCAAACTGAAGCGGCGATCGGAACCACAAGAATCGAAGCAATCGCGGGCGGCATCCAGTCCAACTTTGCCATCAGTGGCGGCGTTGTCACGATTAACCCCAAAGTCGCCAAAAAACTCAGTTGAAAACCTAAATCCCAAATCCACAAAGGGTTAACCAGCAATAAAATAGTAGCAGCAATTAACAGCAATCCCAGCGGCTTAACTTGGCGGCTCAGCACCAAAGCAAATAGTGTTCCAAATCCCATCAAAGCGGCGCGGCATACTGATGGTTCAAAGCCAGTTAGCCCCACAAGCAAAAATAAAGCACCGACGCCAAAGCTAAATTGTAATTGTTTGGAAAAACGCCTGGTTAAAGCTAGAACTAAAGCCAAAACCATCGAAACTTGAGTGCCGGAAGCTGCGATCGCGTGGGCTAATCCAGCCTGCACAAAATAGTCGCGGATGTTGTAAGGTAAATCTACTGCTTGTTTGCCGAGGGCGATCGCACTGATTAAGGGCCCTTCGGGAACATTTAACTGCGATAGTTGCGATCGCACGATCCGCTGCCGCATCCCTTGAATTTTCGATGGCTGCATCCCGCTTGGCTCCAAGAAAGCAGCCGTTTGACTGTTAACTCGATTTACATCGGCGATCGCATTTTCTCTCCTCCAGTCGATTTGACGGCCTTTGAGCCCTACAAAAGCCCCTTCTCTGGCTAAATATGCTTGAAAATTAAAAGCCCCTGGATTCGACGGTGGCTGCGGTTTGTACAAGGAGCCCACCACTGCGATCGTATTTTCGGCGTACAAACCCGTTGCTTGCAGCAGTGGCAGTGTAACGTAGAGCTTGCCGGATACTGGGCGGTTTACGACTGCTCCTCCCTCGCCGCCGTTGATTTCGCTAACTAAATCTGTTTCTAGCCAAAATTGCGATCGTCCCGATCGAGTCAATCGAGGCGTACTGACAACTCTACCGCGAACCGTCACTGCCACTTCTTGAGTGTTCCCAACCGCCGGAATCAGTTTGCTGATGTCATCTATTGCCGGTTGGGGCGATCGAACTGCAAAATAAACGCTAGCTAGAAATGCCAGCAAACCAGCAACCGCCCACACCCATTTCGCTCTCGGCAGCATCTCCAACAAACTCAACTCTTCCCTCGCATCTAAGGGTTCTTCAAGAGCATTTTCTTTTTGTCGGCTGCGTCTTTTCTTAGTAATTTTGACAGAAGTTTTAGTAAAATTTCGCAACAATTTCGGCAGGGCGATCGCCACCGCTATTCCCAAAGCAAGTATCGCGTATCTACCCCAAGGAACCGCTGTAGAAATCAATCCCAAAATGTATGCAAGACAGAAGATGACACCCGTTACTTGATTCATTAATTAATTAGTAATTTAGAGGGGGAATATTTCAGGGAAACCTATGCCGGACGTATGCACTCCTTACCCAAAAAAACGGGTTTTTAAACCTAGATAAAAAGCTAAACGCTGTGTATTTAGATAAAAAACCCAGTATCTCGCTACCCGTGCGTAAGTTAAGGCAAAATTTCTTTCCTTACATTCTTTCCCTTCCCCTTCCCCTTCCTCTTCCTCTTCTAAATAGACAGCCCCAATTTTAAACCGAAAGCCGCGTGCAGCACCATAAGTGCAAGGGCTGTCGTGCCTAAATAAGCGTGAACCGCGCGCAGTGCCAGCTTATTGCCCCCAAAACCCGTTAGCGAAATCAAGCTACCAACAGCCAGCAAAACCAGCACTGCCGAACCTGTCCAAAAATGCGGACTTTCCATGACTGGCTGGTGCTGCATCACCAGTGACAGCAAGCCGCCTGTATAGCCCAAAGCTAGAAACAGAAACATCCACGGTGCAAGCTTGCGGTGATCCGAGCGACTTTTGAGTGCGACATCTTTATCGGTGGCCAAACGTCCCTGCCATCCCGTATACCCGACAAAACTGCCCATCGCCACCACCACGATCCCCATCATTACAGGGTGTCCCCAGTGGGTAATTGGTTCGGGAATTCCCAGAGTGCGAAATTGACTGGCGATGGGTTCTAGTAGTTCGCTGAGATTGATCATTTGCTTGAGATTCCTAACTTGGCGATAAATATTTGAGGACTAATCATTAAAGTATTATAAAATTAGTTTAGCAAGTGCGAGCGTGCACTTCAAAGAGCCGTTTAACCTAACAGCCAAACATTGGCCAGAAGCTTAGATATACGCAAAACTTAGCCGGCTGAAGCCGGCTGTGAGATTTTTACAGCAATGATGCTGTTTCAAGTTAATTGTTACCTTTATCGGCTAAATCGAAATGCTAAAATAAATGCAATTCGCCCGCACGTCACACCCCGTGGGCTGCCGCCCAATCTTCACAGCCTCATCCTCACTCTGGATGTTAAATTTTACCTGCCTGCTCAAAGTTAATTTCAATTCCTTGACTTTTCAATGGCAAAGTGAGAAATTAACATCGCAGCCGACGATCACTCACACTTCTACATTTTGCTAATCGTTCTCAAGGGAGAATCAACTATTGAAAAAAAACTAGAGGTTCCAAGTTTGAGACTTCTGGCATAAAGTATGCCGTCTGCCCAGGCTCACTTCGATCGACTGAGCGCTAAACCGTCTGAAGGTACCCTGATAGCACCCTTGTCTGTTGAGCAGCCATCGCTGTGCACCTAAATGAACCCTCTCAACTAACTCGCTGGGGATTCGGTTTTAGCAGACAAGCAGCCATTTTCGTTGTCGCCTTCCTCGGAACCGTGCAATCGCTACACTCACTGAGCCGTCGCTAAAGTAGCTTCCGAAGGTTGGATTTGATACTTTACGAGATTTGCCAGTTCTTGTAACTGATTAATCGCTTCCGCACCTTCTAGTTTCATGAGTTCGCGGTCGTCCCGCATCTCAGTCCAAGTGATACCGTAATCTGACACTAAGAATCGAATCAGATGGTTGTCCGTCAAACTGACCATAAATGAGGCACTGTTCATCTGACCCCCGCAAGTGTAGCAGGATGCCAGGTAACCCCGATGCTCTAGCACGATCGCTAAAGCTTGGAGGTTCATTACCAAATCTTGAACGAATTTACGGTGTTGTTCTGCAAGTCTCAGAAACACAGTTCTCCTCCTATCACCACACCGTGTATTTTACATCCCATTTAATAATTTCTTAATAAGTGGGTATTTAGGTGCTGGTTTAGTATACGTTTAGTATGCTCAAAAAAAATCGGATTAGCGACCTCTTCAGCCTACCTATACTACATTAACCGAGTTGTGCTCGAAACGCAGTATCAGCAGCGACATTCAGCCAAAACAGGCTCTAGCGGGGGACTCCAGCCGGAAAATTTGCCTGCTGTAAAGGGTGATTCAGCCGTTGGATAGCCCAAAGATACAAATAACTAATGATAGTAATCAAATTAGTTAAGTATAAGAGTTCAATCACCCTGGGGATACTCCTCCCAAAGCGTCGTCGTCTGCCGCAAGCTCCGAAAATCGCCATTCCCCAAAATCAAGTGATCCAGTAGCGGAATCGACAAAAACTGCGCTCCCGCCAGCAACTGTCGCGTCAAAGCAATATCCTCCGGGCTTGGTTCCACAATCCCGGAGGGGTGATTGTGCGAGATAATCGCCCGCGTCGCCCCCTGGCGGATCACCTCGCGAAAAATATCCCGTGGGTGAGCCAAAGTTTCCGTTGCTGTGCCGATAGTAATTACCTGAGTACCCAGCAGCCGATTTTTCACATCTAGCAGCACCACAGCAAAACGTTCCTGAGACTGCCACATCAAATCCTGACTCAGGGCATCCGCCGCTGCTTGGGGAGAGTCAACCACAGCCATTTCCGGCGGCCGCGACTGAAATACCCGCTTCCCCAACTCCACCGCAGCCAAAATCGAAGTCGCCTTAGCAGGGCCAATCCCGTGAATCTGCGTCAACTCCTGCACGCTAATGGTGCGTAGCACAGCCAGAGCATCACGTTGGTGCAAACTCAACTGATTTAAAATATACTGTCCGAGCCCGACGGCGGAAAGTTTGCCGGGTCCTTGACCAGTACCCAGGAGAATCGCAATCAATTCCGCAGTCGCCAAACTTTTTGGGCCGCCGGCCATCAACCGTTCCCGTGGCCGTTCACTCGTTGGCAAATCGACAATTCTCAAGCTGTAAGTCATAGCTGCACCCGCACCGCAAGCTCAACAATTAGACAATTTTAGCTGATCGATTTGCGTTCTTCAATTCGTACAATCACCGAAAAAAGCCTTGATCATTAACCGAGGCTGTTGGCAGATAAAATCTAAGGCAACGTTTCACAAGCGATCGAGTCTCGATCTCGATCGAGCTTAAACGGATCGCCCGGATATGCCTCTAACACTCGCTGCGCTTCGGCTTGACTCGCAAAGTCAGAACAGTCGCAATCCGAGTTAACGCAGCTCGGAAAATCGGCACTTTTAACCTTCGGTTGAGAAGACTCATAAATAACTTTCTTGGTATCTTTCTTTGGCTGCTGTGCATCAATAGCAATCTCTGCGGTTCGCTCAACAGATTTGACTGAAGATGGCAATTTGCGATCTGGCCCTGGTTTGGCAAGTGCAGGTACCTTCGCAGAAATTGCAGGTTTCGGTGTTGGTGTCGGCGTTTTCACAGTCTCCGGCTTGGGTGTCGGCGCTGCCGAAAGCAGTGACGGCTTAGCGGTTTGAGATGATACTAGCGGATCGCTTGGGGCCGTAAGCGCCACTGAAACTTCCTGAGACGGAGGGGGTACGGTGACGCGAACAAGCACAAACGAAGCCGCCATCAACCCGCCGTACATCGCGATCGATCGCTTGCGGGTTGGTGCGACCACCCATTTCGGATTAACAATACCCAGAAAGAAGGTCGGGATAGACAATAGAAAGCTTAGGACGAAAAAATTAAACATAGCGATTTTTAGCAGTAAAAAAGAGAAGTCACCCAGGACGCAGAAACCCGGTTTCTTTTACCAAAATCCGAGGTGAAGCACAAAGGATATCTGTTTATTAAAGAACCTGAGTTATTTAATCCCTGTGCGTAATTCCTGACAAGTTAACTTGCTTATTTATCTGCCGACCAACTCACAAATCCCTATGATTTACGAAGTAAACTAGAACGTTGGACACCTGACCCTCGTGTAACCGGGTTTCTGAGTGTATCTCTCCTTACTAAGCCTACGATTTTTTCCTACAGTTCGCGATCGCACTCCGACGCCTATAAACCGGGGTTTTTAATTGCAGTAAATGATGAGAACCAAGTATTTTTCTTAAAAAACTACGTTTCTAGCCCCAACCGGCCGTAAGTCCTGGTAAAATTTCTTGTAATGCTGCCAAAAAAGTGAAATGCATACCCAGCTACCTTCAGCGCAAAGGTGCGCTTACCCTAAATTCTGGCCATTCAGTTGAGGCCAGCAGCCCCGATGAAACTGGTTGTGGCGCCTTAGGTGCTGTCACCCCAAGCAAAAGGAACGAAACTGCCATCAAGCCGCCGTACAAGGCAGCCGATCGCTTGCGAGTTCCCAGTCCCACCCATTGAGGATTTAGCAGACCCAGACAAAAAGCCGGTGTGGAAAACATGAAAGTTAATACAAACAAGCTGGACATCACGCACCTCCGACTACCGAATTGCAGCGATTAATTACTTTTATCTCCAATTAATAGCTCAAAAATCCGCTTAAAAAAGTTGCAATTTTAGGATTTATAACTTGAGAATTATTGCTGTTTATCAAACAATAATAAAATTTTAAAAATCTCTTACTTTAGGTAGTTGTTAAAAAAATAAGAGCTTTCTAGACACTCCAAAAAATTAGCTTAAAATAAATACTAAATTCCTTAATCAAAATATGAAAGTCCGCTTTAATGTAGTACGCCAAAATCAAAACGAGGCTCCCCGGGTTCACACTTACACCCTAGACGTGGAAGAGAGCAATACCATCCTCGACTGCCTCAACAGTATTAAGTGGGAACACGACGGCACTTTAGCTTTTCGCAAAAATTGTCGCAATACAATTTGCGGCAGTTGTTCTATGCGAATTAACGGTCGATCGGCATTAGCTTGCAAAGAAAATGTAGCCAGCGAACTCGCAAGACTGCGAAAAATAGCTGATTCCAGCTCAGCAGAAATGCCTACCGATTTCATCCCAGAAATCACCGTCGCCCCAATGGGAAATATGCCGGTTATTAAAGATTTGGTTGTTGACATGACCAGTTTTTGGGACAACCTAGAAGCAGTTGAACCCTATGTCAGCACCGCCTCGCGAGCAATTCCAGAACGCGAATTTCTGCAAACTCCAGAAGAGCGATCGAAACTCGACCAAACCGGCAACTGCATCCTCTGCGGCGCGTGCTATTCTGAGTGCAACGCCCGCGAAGTCAACCCGGAATTTGTCGGCCCCCACGCCCTCGCCAAAGCTTACCGCACGATCGCCGACTCCCGCGACAGCGAAACCGAAAATCGACTGGAGAAATACAACGAAGGCACCGCAGGCGTCTGGGGATGCACCCGCTGTTACTACTGCAACTCGGTTTGTCCGATGGAAGTCGCGCCGATGGATCAAATTGGTAAGATTAAACAAGAGATTCTCGATCGCAAAGACGACCAAGCCAGTCGATCGATCCGTCACCGCAAAGTCTTAATCGATCTCGTCAAAGAAGGCGGCTGGATAGATGAGCGGAAATTTGGCATCGAAGTAGTAGGAAACTACTTCCGCGACGTTAAAGGTCTGCTGAGTCTGGGCCCGTTGGGTTTGAGAATGATCGCTCGCGGCAAGTTCCCGCTGTTTTTTGAGCCTTCCGAAGGTACTGAAACCGTGCGAAATCTGATCGAATCGGTTCAAAGTTTAGAAAAGTCAGCAGATTAGCGATCGGCTGTCATTTTCCTGGTAAATTACAAGTTGTGCGATCGCAAAGCTTCCCCAAAATCATCACTCAAAACTCGAAACTTAAAACTTTTAAATGACTGCTCAAACTCCTCCATCCCCAAAACCGACAACCCCAAATACCCCAAAACCAGAACCAGCCTTTGGGTGGAATGCCTACGCCGAACAAATCAACGGACGATTTGCGATGGTGGGGTTCGTGGGACTTTTGCTGCTAGAATTCTTCACCCGTCAGGATTTTTTCACCTGGCTGGGTCTGCGTTAAATTAATCTGAATTAAGCAAAAAAGGAAGCTGAAAAATTATTGAGATTTCAGCTTCCTTTCTATTTTTAAGAGTTATTTAGGGCTTGCTGAATAATCGATAGCCAACCAAGAGCAGGAGCGATCCATATATTCAAGCTTGGTTAAATATAAGTT
>NZ_JAUBOS010000175.1:0-1020 GCF_036700365.1 Microcoleus sp. w2-18bC1 | reverse complement strand
TAAGCTGTTGTGCATTTAAAACGCATAGTGGTATAATATAACATAATGATATTCAGACAAAGTGAATGCCTGCTAAAAATTTTCTAAGTTCTGAAACAAAGGAAACTCTTCAACAAGTATTAAAAGAGCATGATCATCCAGACATTCGGCAAAGAGCCTTAATTTTTTTGTTACTAAATAACGGAAATACACAAGCTCAAACTGCTGAACTAATTGGATGTTCTCTCAGAAAAGTTGCCTACTGGAGCATTCATGGTGATCCCGATAATTTAGACAGCTTTAAAGATAATAGGATGAAGGGTAATTACCGAAAAGCCACAGAAAAATACATTAATTTACTTTTAGAAACAGTTGAAGTAGAGCCTGAGAAATATGGTTATGAGTTCGGAAGATGGACAACAGCTAGACTTGCAATACATCTAGGAGAGCAGACGGGAATTGAGTTGAGTAGTACCCAAGTAAGGAGAATTTTAAAATCAAAAAAGTATGTTTACCTTTGGGCTAAATACAGCTTAAAGGATAAGCAAGATGCCGTAGAAAGGGGTTTATTTAAAGATAAATTAGATGAGTATTTAAAAATAGAAAAAGAATCTCCAAACCTATTGCAGGTATGGTTTTGGGACGAAAGTGGATTTAGTTTAAGAGTAATTAGACGGAAAAACTGGTGTAAAAAGGGGACTAGAAGTAATAAAAGAGGAGACCGACGAAAAGGTCGTATTAATGTTATGGGTGGAGTGAGATACTCAGACAAAAAAAGATGGGTAGATTTTATTCCATCTGGTAATTCTGCTAATTTTTATGCTGTGCTGAAAACTTTTTATGAAGATTTAAAATCCGAGTGGATATTGCAAGGAAATTTAGCAGAAGACTTTAAAGATAAGGGCTGTAAGTTTGTGATAATTTTGGACAACGCTAGTTTTCATAAAAAAGCAGAGACTTTGCAGAAAATAGCGTCAGAGATGCCGAATCTAATCATAGAGTTTTTGCCCAAGTATAGCCCTGACTATAACCTAGTTGAAT